>JACRBB010000027.1 GCA_016234585.1 Candidatus Saccharimonadota bacterium | reverse complement strand
TTTGGGTACGGGCGTAAGCGCTTTCTACGTCTATCTGAAGCCACACCAGTAAATGTTCGGCTTTGTGTTTCCTGGCAAGCTCGCGCAGGTTGCGGCGGGTGGCCAACCGGAAGGCACTGGCATCGTAAACTACACTGACGCCGGAGCTTAAGAACTCCTCGGTCATATAGTTCATCAGGTGGGTAATTATGGCGTTTTCTTGAGTGTCGTAACGGGGATGTTCAAAAAGCTCACTGCGCAGCCTATCGGCGCTGACATTGGCCATTTCTATTGATTCGGCTAAGTTCCGCGCCACGTAGCTTTTACCGGAACCCGGGAAGCCATACATAAATATGACTACTGGCTTGCTTAAAGCTAGTTTACTCATCTAAAAATTTTACCACTTAAGATAGTCGGCTGGAAAGAGTTAGTGTTTGTTGGGAATAGCGCGTCATTGGTGATATTGGCAGGGGCACGTGGAATCGAACCACGATCTAAGGTTTTGGAGACCTTTATACTAGCCGTTGTACTATGCCCCTTTGCACCACCCATAAAACATAGCATGAAAACAGATATAAAATCTAATGTTTGCGGGGCTTGACTTCGTTGCGGCCCAGGCTTTTTTTGGTTTCGAGTTGTTTGGCGTTGACGCGCTTAACTGGACAGTACTTGCTAAGTTCTATCTTGTCCGGTGTGTTCATAGTGTTTTTGGTCGTGTAGTAATGACGCTGCCCGCAGGCATCGCAAACCAATCCCAATATTTTGCGTTTCTCGCTTTTTTTGCCCATAAACAAATTCCTTTAACAATGATTATAACAGATGTGACGCCGTCGGGCAATGTGGAGCCGTCCACGGGATTCGAACCCGTTACCTCATCCTTACCATGGATGCGCTCTACCAATTGAGCTAGGACGGCCTGTATAACGGGCTTTATTGTACTAGAGATGGCCGGCTACATCAAAGGAGTAATATCTATGAAGCTATAGCGGATTCAACCTTGGCCACGGCTTCCTGGATTGATTTAACATGCACCTCCGCGGCGGCGGCTGGTTTATGCCCACCGCCACCCAGTTTTTTAGCAACAGCCGAAACATCAACGATTCCACCGACCGAACGTAAGGAAACAGAGTAGCCGTCTTCACCAAGCAATGGGTTCTGGTAGACTATAAAACCCCATAATCTGCCGTCAATATTACGGATATAATCATCCACGAACATCTTACAGGCTGTCCTTAAGACCGTCGGCGACTTACCATCGTTCTGCCACTGCTTATAAAAATCGTCGCTTACATAAGTATAAGTGTAGTCTTTGCCGCCACTCACGTTTGTGGCTAGTTCGCCTAAGACTTTCAAGTGATCACTGGTGTAGCTATGCAGTTTATTATGGATTGACTCTAAATTCACGCCTTCGTCTATCAAGTCAGCCACAAGCTTGAATGTCCGGCGAGGCCGGGTGTTCTTATAAACAAATCCGCCTGTATCGGAATATAGGCCAAACATCGTAGTTTCGGCGTAGCCGCTCGGTTTTATAAGTTTAAGCTCGTCAAAACAAACCTCGTAAATTTCCTGGACTGCCGCCGGACCGGTTTTGTTCAGGTATAGGTCAAAGACATCGCTGTTATCTGGTTGGTGGTGATCGATACCGACTGTTTTCGTACCCAGCGCCGTCAAGTTCTGCATAACCGCATCTATACCTCCCCGGGTGCATCTTTTTATGTTGGGCGAGTCTACGGCTATTAGCAGTTGGGGGCTGTTTTTTTTGATTGAATCAGCAAGGCTTTTAAACTCAATCCTGTCATATCCGTGAAGAAAGCTAAGCGCGTCGGGTTCGTTTTCAAGGCTGATGAATACGGATTTGTCTTTAAAATTTGCTTTAATCGTGTTTGCCAGAAGCAGGGACGAACAAATAGCGTCAGGGTCTGGCGAAACATGTGAAGTCACTAAGATGCGCTGGGCATTTTTAATATAGCTTAATAATTCTTGCTCCATGTCTGTAAATAGGTTAACATCTTGGTCGTGTACAATAAAGCGGAAGCTGATTGTTCTTATGTCACTCCTTGAAACAGATTAGATATTTTGGTAGACTTCCGAATGCTTGCCGACATAGCTCAGTGGCCAGAGCGGCTGTTTTGTAAACAGCGGGTCGTGGGTTCGAATCCCTCTGTCGGCTCCATTTGGCGGTAACTACTTGCGAGAGCGCCAAATTGCCTGTGGGATCAAGTCCCAGAGGTGTTACAATTAGCTCTAAGCAGTGATGCTTAGAGCATTCGCAGGGTTAGTGAAGCGGTCAAACACGGCAGACTGTAAATCTGTTGGCATTCGCCTTCGTAGGTTCGAATCCTACACCCTGCACCAAAGTAAGTTCCTAAAATAGGAACTTACTTTTTTAAATAACAACTCGTTTAGGGCGGAGGATGCGTTTAGGTCGGCCAGCTGGCATAATCAGCTTGCTTAGTTGCTTATTGACCGCGGTGGCTTCCTCTACCATGCCGCGGGATTCGTAGGCTTTGCCTAGTAAAGTATAGGTTTCGGGATTGGGTTCCAACTCCACGGCTTTTTCGAGTTCTTGCAGCATCAGCTTGTCGTTACCCATTTTCTCTTGCACTTTGGCGTAGGCTATGTGGCGGGCAGCTAGGCTATCTTCCATTTTCAGCGCCTGCTCAAAGGCGGTAGCCGCTTTTTGATAATTTTCGGTTTCGTAATATATCAAGCCAAGGTTATGAAGACTTGAGGCGCTTGGCTCAACGCTGCTGGCAATCTCAAAACAGTCGATAGCGTCCTTGTACTCCCGCTGTTTGGCGTACAGGATACCCAGGCGGTTATAGGCCGCGGCATTTTTCTCGTCAATCTTTAAAATAGTCAGCAAGGCTTTCTCGGCCCGTAAAAAACGGTTTTCACGCATACCGTGGTAGGCGATTTCCCATAGTTTGGTTAACCTATCGCCAATTCGCCTAGGAATTACAATCATCTGGTGCTCGGAGTGCCGAGCGTGCCGGTAGACCAGAAAACCAAGAAGTATTAATAGTGCAAGTGCGTACATATTCAGCTTTATATTATAGCAGTTTCAAAGGTTTAAATTAAGCGCTAGCTCAAGCACAATCAGTCTAGTATTAACGTTAGCGAGCCGATTTTTTCGGAGCTTGGACACTAGCTTACGATTATTTAGTAACCTGGAAGTGGCTGATTTACTTTGGTTATTGGGGCTACGCTGCAGAGCCTGCAATATTTTTTCGAGGGCTTCAAGAAATTGGTCAAAATGTTGCCTGTCTTTGCTTATTTCATCGACCATCAGCAGCTTACCATAGGCGTCGCGGGACAAAAAAAGCTTGGCTTCATCGATTGATTTTTTTAGCGGAATATCGCTATCGGCTAAGATTGATTCCATTAGTTTGGCGCTTCCGGAACTTAAATGCCAGGCGTCCTGTATGGCCTTGGCCTGGTGTTTTGTTGAGTAAAAACTCATAGCTGTTTCTTTGCTGATGCTGTGGGCTGGGATTAGTCTGACCCGTGACGCGATGGTGGGCAAGACACTCCTTACTGATGGGGCTGTCAGTATAAATACGGTGTCTGCTGCTGGTTCTTCCAGAGTCTTAAGCAAGGCGTTTTGGGCTTCTTCACTAAGGAGGTGAGCCTCCTCTATGACAACTACCCGTCTAGTTTGCGCTGTGCCTGCAGTCTTTAATGTTATGTTTTTCAAGAGATTCCTTACGGAATCAATGGGTATCTCTTGCTTGTCGCTGGCTTTTTGTAGCTTTATAAAGAATGGGTGCCGACTGAGTTCCGTCATTGGAACTCCCAACAGATCTGAGCTGATAGCCTCGGCAGCGCTTTTTTTACCCGATCCTGCTTCCCCGACAATCATCAGGGCGTGCGCTGGTTTACTCAGAAAGGTTAGTACGTCGGCTCGTGTCTTTGGGTGTAGGAGTAAGTTGTCAGTGGCGCTTTTACTCATCAAACTAATCCCTTAAAGCTTTCCGGGGTGGGAGCGCTAAAGACTTTTCGTTGGCCGCCAGGAATAGTCAGCTCCAGTTTGTAAGCGTGAAGCATCATGTGCTGACCTTGGTGGCCGTAGACGCTATCGCCAACAATCGGATGTCTGATATATGCCATGTGGACTCTTAACTGATGCGTCCGGCCGGTTGTGGGCTTTAGTTCGACCAGTGACTTGTTTTTTCCGTCAATACTTACAGTTTTTAGAATCTTATATTCTGTTTGAGCCGGCCGGCCAAGTGGTGTGACTATAAATGTCTGAGGGTACTTGGGATTGCGGCCAATTGGGGCATCAATAGTCGCGATTTTAGGTTCAGGCACTCCCTCTACTACAGCCAGGTAAGTTTTTTTAACTTTACGGGATGAGAACTGCTTTTGCAGCCAAGTCTGGGTAGCGGAGTTTTTGGCGCCGATAATAACACCGCTGGTTACCCGGTCTAAACGATGAACTATACCAGCTCGGTTACCAGCTAGGTGCGGATCTGTTATTTTGGTAGCCAAAAAGCTGGCCACCGTGGCTTCGGCGTTAAAGCTGCCTTTGCTGTGCGTAAGCATACCAGCTGGCTTATCCATCACAACAACATCATTGTTTTCATAAATTACGGGGATGTTTACGGTTACCGGAATACTCTCCAGTGGGCTAGTATCTAACTTAATCCTGTCGCCAGCCCGCAGCTTATAGCCATGCTTAACAGATTGGCCGTTGACTAAAACATGAACCCCGTCAAATAGCTTAGCAAGTGTGGCCCGTGTGAACTGAGGGTTGTTACTGGCGATAAATATATCGGCTCGCAAGCCATAATCGGTTGGAGTTACGTTTATTTCTTGGACGTGTTTCTTGTCGTTCATCCTAGATGGCAGGACGCAGCCCAACAGCTTGTTGGACTTTTAGGAGTGTAGCGTTGGCGACTTTACTCATGGCGGCCTCGTCGGTCTCTAACTTGTCCGTTAGGGCTTGCTCATCAACTTGGGATAATTTAGCCTGCAAATCACTTAAAAAGGCTTTGACGACGTCAGCTACAGCGGATTTTAGCTCAGTGTAGCTTGATTTAGCTTGCCATTGGCTATTTATCTCGTTTTGAGATTTATTGGATAGTAAGGCTAACACTTGAAGCAAGTTTGTAATCCCTGGCTGCTTTTCCCAATCGTAGTTAACCGATCCCAGTGAGTCGGTAGTCGCGCTCATGACCTTTTTAGCCGCCTCGTCCGGGTTATCGCTAAGCATAATGGTTCCGGCCGGATCCTCAACGCTCTTACTCATTTTCTTATCAGGATTACGCAGCGATCGAACCCGTACCGGCTCACTACGTCCGGCAAATTCGGTTTGCTTAGCATTGTCTTCGGGTATCACAAAAAGATTCTTGAATCGATTATTTAGACGATTCGCCAACTCTCGGGCGAACTCCACGTGTTGGCGTTGATCCTCGCCAACCGGCACCCATTTGGCGCCATAAAGCAAAATGTCAGCTGCCATCAAAACAGGATAGTTGAATAATCCTACGCTTATATTCTCTTGTCGGCTGCTCTTATCCTTAAACTCGGTCATACGCGACAGCTCACCAAAGTAAGCAAAGCAGTCAAATATCCAAGTTAGCTCACTATGCGCAGAAATATAGCTCTGGCGATAGATGTATGTATCTGGTTGATTGATATCAAGGCCAGCAGCTACGAACACTTTTAGGTTTTTCAGAGTCTGCTCGTACAGTTTGCCGTGGTCAATCGGCGTGGTGAAGCTATGTAAATCAGGGATAAACATATTCAGCTGGTACTGTCCGGCGTGCTTTTTCTGCATGTCAACCATAGGCATAATCGCCCCTAAATAATTACCCAGGTGTAGCTCACTATTAGACCGTAAACCGGTTAAAATTACTTCTTTGCTCACTCTACTAATAGTATCCGTCAATTATGACTTGTCTGCAAGACCGGACAGGGTTTAATACTAACGCTTGGTAAACTGGCGTTGTTTACGGGCGCTTTTTAGACCGAACTTCTTGCGTTCTCGTTCGCGAGGGTCACGCCCAAGCAAATCGGCTCTTTTAAGTGTGGCTCGATAGTCTTCGTTTAGCTCGGATAACGATTTAGCTATTCCCAATCGGATAGCATCTACCTGGCTAGCATGACCGCCACCAACCACTTTAACAGTGATATTATACTTCTGCGGTTCAAGTTCTAAGACCGTAAAAGGTTTGATAAGTTCGCTGTGCAGGTACTTACTGTTGGCAAAATAATCCGTTACTGGCTTGTCGTTCACCACGATCGTTCCTTTACCGGATGCTAATCGGACTCTGGCTGTCGCGCTTTTTCGACGTCCTAACGCGTAAAAATAGTTGTTGCTGGCCATAGGTTACTTCTTTCCTTTTGATGTAAGTGATAAGGTTTGAGGTTTTTGAGCGCTGTGATTATAATCGTTACCGCTATAAACTTTGAGCCGCGCTAGCCGCCCATCCCGTAATTTATTGACTGGCAACATACCCCGTATAGCGTGAGTGATAGCGTATGTGGGATCAAGCTCCTGTGATTCGGCCAATGTTCGCTTTTTTATACCCCCTGGGAACCCGCTGTATCGCCAGTAGACTTTGGTTTGAAGTTTATTGGCGCTAACGACCAGTTTACCGGCGTTGATTACAATAACGTAATCGCCGCTGTCCACATGTGGAGTTACGGAAACTTTGTCCTTACCCATTAGTAACCGAGAGGCTACCGTTGCCAAACGCCCCAGTGGCGTTTCGGAAGCATCCAGTATGTACCATTGTCGTGTGACATCAGCCGGTTTAGCGCTAAAAGTCTTCATTATTTAGTGTCCTTTGTTGTGGGTTTTTTGGTAGCCGGTTTCTTGGCGACAGGAGCCTTGGAAGACCCGTCGTCGGTTTTTTTAGCCGGCGCTTTAGCCTTAAGATCATCAACAAAGCTGACTTTTGCTAACTGGACGCCATCACCTCGGCGCAGGTTGCCCTTTTCAATCCGTAAGTAGCCACTGGCTCGGCTGTTCAGCTTTGGAGCTAGCTCGTCAACTAATTTATGAGCGGCCTCTATGGTGTTTAGCGAGCTTATTACTTGACGACGATTATGCAGACCGCCTTTTTTGGCCTTGGTAATTAGCTTTTCAGTGTAGGATACGGCCGCCTTGGCCTTGGACAGAGTGGTTTCGATTGATTCGTTTAGCACCAACGAATCAGCCAAACCTTTTATTAAGGCTTGGCGTTGATCGCGTTCGCGTCCAAATTTCTTTCCTTTGTATCCGTGGCGGTGCATAATTTTAACCTCTTAGTTTTTTAAACTAAAGCTCCAGTTCCGCCATTTTTTCTTTAACTTCATCTAAGGCTTTGTTGCCAAAACCTTTTAGGTCGCGCAGCTCGGCTTCACTCAAGGATAGTAAATCTTTGATAGTGTGGATATCGTTGTTAACCAGAGCGTTTGTGGTTCGGGCGCTAAGATTAAGGTCCTCCACGGAGGTCATAAGTTCGGCGGGTTCTTCAAAATCCTCGGTTGGTGTGCCGGTGGGCTCACCGTTAGATAACGGCGCGGCAACCTCAACCCTTGTCTGACCGGCTAGGGCCGTGTACTGGTTGATGAGGATTGCGGCGGCCTCTTCAAATGCTTCACGGGGAGTTATGGATCCGTCCGTATCAACGGTTAAAAGCAGCTTGTCCAAGTTAGTAACTCGGCCAACCCTGGTGTTTTCGACCTTATAGCGCACTCGTAAAACTGGCGTAAATAACGCGTCGAGCATAATCATATCGCTAATTGTTTTGTCGCTGCCCTGCTCGTCTAAACCTCTGTACCCACGGCCGATTTCTACAGTCAACTCCATTGTGAGGTTGGTTTTATCGTCATCGATATGGCAGATTACATGATCGGGGTTAACTATCTCTACGTCGGAGCTTAGCTGGATGTCCTTGGCTTTAACTGGACCCTTGCCCTTTTTGTTTAGGCGCAATGTTTGGGTTTCTTCGCCAAAGACTTTGAAGCGGACACCTTTGAGATTGAGCATGATAGCTACCAGGTCTTCCGTAACACCTTTGATAGTAGTAAATTCATGGCTAACACCATCGATTCTAAAGCCTGTTACTGCCGCGCCGGCAATGCTCGACAGCAGTACACGGCGTAAGCTGTTGCCAAGAGTCATCCCATAGCCGGTGTGCAGGGGTTCTATAGTGAAAGTGCTGCTGGTTGGGTTATGGTCGGTTATTGCCGCCAGCGCTGGTGTGTGAATAAGTTTGCTCATCGATTTTTTCTCGCCTCCTTAGCGTGAATAGTATTCTACGATTAATTGTTCTTTGATATCAGGCTCTGCGTCATCTCGGCTGGGAACACCGGTAATTTTAACTTCGCATTTTTTTCGGTTAACATTCAGCCAATCCGGGATAGCGGCGGGGGCTGGGCTTACATCTTCAAGTCGCTTGAAGTAATCGGTTGATTTGCTGCGCTCTCTAACTATAATAGCGTCACCGGTCACTACTCTGATTGAGGGGATATCAACCCGGCGGCCGTTAAGCATAAAGTGTCCATGTGTCACCAGTTGGCGAGCCGCTCGTCTAGAAACTGCTAGGCCGGAACGGTAAATAACGTTATCTAACCTAAGCTCCAGAAACTCTAAAAGTTTAGCGCCAGACTTGCCTTTACTTCTGGAAGCCTCACTCATTAATTTTGCGAACTGACGCTCCAGCAGACCGTAAAGACGCTTGACCTTCTGTTTTTCACGTAACTGTATGGAATATTGGCTGGGTTTATTGCGACGTCCGCGTCCCCCGGAAGTTGCTTGTTCGCCAGGCATTGTCGAACGCTTAACCAAAGCCTTGTGGGCTTTGGGGTGGAGTGCATAGCCTTCACGGCGGGACATCTTAACTATTGATTGGGTATCTCTTGCCATAATGTTTACCTAGTTACGTTTTGCCTTCCTGGGTCGGGTACCACCGTGGGCGATTCCGGTAATATCTTTGATGCTGTCAACCTGGACCTTCTGATTGATAAGAGTTCTGATTGCCGCCTCGCGACCCATACCTATGCCTCTGACGCTAACATCCACCTTTTCAAGCCCGTAATTCTGTTTGGCGGCTCCGATTGCCTTTTCGGCGGCGACTTGGGCAGCATAGGCTGTGCCCTTCTTTGATCCTCGAAAACCGCAACTGCCAGCGCTACCGGTTGTCAAGACGTTACCACGAGTATCGGTAACCGTAATGATTGTGTTATTGAAAGTCGCCAAAACATGCACCATCCCTTGGCTTACAGCTCGGCGGGACTTCTTTTTCTTAGGAGCGACCTTAACAGGAGCTTCGGTTTCTGGCGCTGTCTCTTGGTCTAATACTTTATCTAATACTTTAGTTTCTTCTGCCATATATTTTTCCTAGGTCTTAGAAGCGGCCTTTTTAGCTGTTCCGCCGACGGTTACTTTCTTACCTCGTCTTGTCCGGGCATTGGTTTTGGTACGTTGACCGCGGCTGGGTAAATTGGCCTTGTGGCGTAAACCACGGTAGGAGTTGATATCCTTAAGCCGTTTAATGTTGCCGGTTACAACTCGCTGCAGTTCGCCCTCAACGCTATAGCCGCTATTTATAGCATCCTGGATCCGTCCGATTTCAGCGTCGGTCAAGTTCTTGACTCTGACCGCCGGTTCGACCTTAGCGATTTCTAAGATTTTACCGCTGAATTTAGGTCCGATACCATAGATATAAGTCAGCGCCACATGCACTTGCTTTTCACTTGGTATAGTTACGCCGGAAATTCTTGCCATTAATTAACCCTGCCTCTGCTTGTGCTTTGGCTTGAACTTATTGATAACATAAACGCGCCCCTTACGGCGGACGATGATATCATCTGGACTTATTTTTTTTACGCTGGCACGCACTTTCATGCGGATCATCTCCTTAATTTAGATTAGTGATGACACACTGCTCTTTAATGATAATTTAATTCTTGCGGTAGGTTATCCGACCCTTCGTAAGATCGTAAGGTGTCAATTCAACCGTCACGCTGTCACCGGGGACCAAACGGATGTAATGCTTCCGCATTTTTCCGGCGACATGAGCTATGATTATATGGCCGTTTTCAAGTTCGACTCGAAACTTAGTACCTGGTAAGGCTTCTACTACCACTCCGTTCAGTTCGATGACTTCCTTGTCTTTCGCCATAAAATATAACCTGAGCAGTATATCAGTTTATCTAAGGTGATGTAAAGGGTTTTTTTGAAATTCTAATCTAGACTGTCGTGGCATTGGAACGCCGCAGTGGGAGGCGTGGTCTAAAACGTGATTTTTTAGATTTTTTATCACCGTTTTCGTCCTCATCATAGAAGTAATCCGGTTGCTCGTACTGGTCGTAAGTGATCATAAGCGCTCTTGACTCTACCTGGCGTAGAGTCTCCAGTGAAACCGATACCAAAATCAGGATACTAGTACCACCAAGAGCGATGCTTTGGTTAACGTAAACTTGAGCGATGATTGGCATCACCGCCAAGATGCCTAGAGCTATAGCCCCAAAGAGTGTGAGGCGATTAACTGTTCGACTGAGGTACTTCTCAGTCTGTTTACCGGAACGGACATCGGCTATGAATCCTCCCTGTTTCTGTAGATTCTCGGCAATTTCCTTGGAGTTGAATGTTACGCTAGTGTAAAAGTACGTAAAGACAAATACTAACATAAAGTAGGTTAACGGGTAAACCCATGGCTGCCAGCCGCCGGCACGGAAAGTATCCGCGCTGGGATTTTGAAAGAGATGTGACAACTGGACGCCGACTTTTTCCCAGTGTGTTGTAGCTACAGCGTTAACTCCTTGACCATGAGTTAAAAGCTGGCCGGCGAAACTAGGCACGCTAAGAAAGGCTACGGCGAAAATAATCGGGATAACGCCAGCCGTGATCAGTTTGACTGGAAGAGTGGTAGTTACACCACCATAGGTACGGTTGCCTTGCACACGCTTAGCATAGTTAACCGTTAACTTGCGTGAAGCTTCATTAAGTTTAACTACCGCCCAAGTTACAAATAAAGTAGCTACGGAAATTCCGCCTAGTAGCATCAACCCGTGACGGCTGAATTCTTTGCCAAACAGAACTAACTTATCAGCCGCCGCTCCAGTGGCTGCCGTCCATCCAGCGCTGCCCCATAGCTGCATGATAACCGAGGGCAGGCTACTAACGATACCTACTGTTATAAGTAATGATATGCCATTGCCAATGGAGCGCTCGGTAATTAACTCGCCAAGCCACATCAAAACCATAGCCCCACCGGTCAACGCGGCAATCATTAAAATCCACTGCATACCGGAAGTATTGGCGGTAATATCACCCAGGCCACCAATACTTTGAGCCTGTTGACGGATAAGGTAGATAGTGCCGATTGACTGGATTATGGCTAACGGGAAGGTCAATATACGGGTATATTGGTTGATTTTCTTACGGCCAAATTCACCCTCTTTGTTCATGGCCTCCAGCTTGGGAATGGCCTTTGTAAGGAGCTGCATTATGATAGAGGCATTAATATATGCGCCCAAACCGACCAGCATGATTGAGAAATTGGCTAATGCACCACCGGATAGCACGTTCAAAAAGCCCAATAGATTATTGCCGCTGGTTTGGTTGTAAAGATTTTCTAAGACCTGCTTTAGAGTGTGCGGGTCGCTAAGCGGTACTGGTATATGGGCCATGATCCGAAATACCAAAAGCATCCCCAAAACCGCCAGAATACGGGTTCGCATTTCTTTATGGCCAAGCGACTTAAGAATTATCTTCCAGTTCATTTTGCTGGACTTTTATCCCTCACTTAAAAATGATAAATATCTTCGCCCAGTATACACGACGAATATAGTCATCCGCTACTGCCTCAATTATTCTAAGATTCTGTGGGCTTTTTCTTTGGGCTTCGAGCCAGCCGGTCAATAACCGTAAAACTCCCGCCAGCTTTGGTTATCGCTTTAACCGCTCCAGAACTTGCGGACTGAAGTTTGACATCCTTTTTAGATGTGAATTCTCCGCCAAGCAAGACTTTAACGTTAATATGCTGGCTGCTGACTAGTCCAGCCTCAAAGACTGCCTGATTGTCTACAACACCTTTTTTGATGGCGTCTAACTGGCTTGTGTAGACGGTCTCGGCGACTACTTTATGACTCTTGAAGCCTCTTAGTTTTGGCAGCCTCATATACAAAGGCATCTGGCCGCCTTCAAAACCAGGTCGTACGCCACCGCTCTTTCGCGCGCCCTGACCTTTTGTGCCGCGTCCGGCGGTTTTACCTCGTCCGGCAGCAATGCCGCGGCCAACTCGCAGCGGTGACTTAGAAGGAGATGTTTGTAGTTCGTTGTACTTCATTAGGCCTTAACCTTTTGTTTAAGCTGCTTGGTGTCGTTTGTTCTGGTTACCCAAGTGGTTGCTGGGGTCATGCTGGTTAAAGCCGCGAGTGTCGCGTAGGCAGTGTTTATACGATTAGACGAACCCAGGGATTTCGACAAAGCATTTTCAATACCGGCTACTTCCAAAACGACCCGGACTACACCGCCGGCTATCAGACCGGTTCCCGGCACAGCTGGCATGATTAATATTTTAGCGCCACCAACTTTACCTTCGACGTCGTGAGTCAGCGTACCATGATACAAAGGCAGCTCTACAAAACGCTTTTTAGCAACCTCGGTGGCTTTGGTAACGGCGGCGCTTACGTCAGCGCCTTTACTGACACCTACACCAACTTTGCCTTTATGATCGCCGACAACGACTAGGGCTTGGAAACGGAAGCGTCGGCCGCCTTTAACTACGCGAGCAACTCTGTTTATGTGCAGGACACGCTCATCATACTGTTTTTCTTCGACGACACGGGGATTATTTCTGCGTTGATTGTTACGCGGTTCGTTCATTGCCATGATTAAAACTCCAAACCATTCTCTCTGGCGGCGCTAGCCAAAGACTTAACACGCCCATGATATTTGTATTCACCCTTATCAAATACGACCTTTTTTACCTTGGCCTTCTTGGCTCTTAAGGCGATTTCTTTGCCGACCCACGTGGCCTTGCTAGTCATGTTGCCTTCGACTTTCTGACCGACGGTCGTAGCATAGGCCAATGTCTTGCCTAAACTATCATCTATTATCTGGGCGCTGACGTGTAGGTTGCTGATATGCACTGAGAGTCGGGGTCTGTCGCTAGTCCCGTTTAACCCGGTCCGCACCCGATGAGCACGACGTTCGGCGTTAGCTCGTTTGTGTGATAGATAATCCATAGTTTAACCTTATTCCTTGCCGCTCTTACCGGTCTTACGCAAAATTCTCTCGTCCGAGTATTTTATGCCCTTGCCCTTGTACGGCTCAGGCTTTTTAAGCGCTCGGATTTCAGCGGCAGTTTGCCCGACCTGCTGTTTGGATATTCCGCTTACCGTAATTACATTTTGCTCCACTGCCACGTTCACGCCCTGGGGGACCTTGTATATCACGTCGTGTGAGAAGCCAAGATTAAGTTTAAGATCTGTGCCCTGAAGCTGAACTCGGTAACCAACGCCGTTAATTTCTAATTTTCGCTCGTAACCTTGGCTCACGCCGGTAACCATATTGTTGACCAATGCTCGCATCAGACCGTGCTTGGCGCGGGTTGGCGCTTCGTCGTTATCTCTAGTAACCACTATCTCACCGTCCTCGAGCTTCACATTGACAGAGGGCATAGTAAACTGGCGCAATTCTCCTTTGGGACCGTTAACGGACACAAATTCATCATCGACAGTGATTGTCACGCCACTCGGCAAGCTGATTGGCTGTTTTCCTACACGACTCATGATTCTTCTCCTGGATAATACTTTCTAATAAACTTTACAGATTAATTCGCCGCCCAGACGCTTGTCACGGGCTGTTGAGCCGGCCATAACACCTTGAGAGGTCGATATTATTACAATTCCACGGCCACGTTTTACAGTTGGGATTTCTCCGGATTTGGCGTAAACCCGGCGGCCCGGTCTGCTGATACGGGCAATTTCAGTAATTGGCGCCGAAGAACCATCATCATTTATCTTGATGTTAAGCAGCTTGCGGCTAGCCAGTTCCTCAACCGTGACGTCTGACAAAAAGCCTTCTTCAACCAAAATCCGCGCCACTGTTTCCTTGACGATGGAATGCGGCAGGCTGACCTCGGCTTTATTTACCATAACAGCGTTACGGATACGAGTTAGCATATCGGCGATGGGGTCTGTTGATACCATAATTATTTCCTGTTTCCTTACCAGCTACTCTTAGTTATACCGGGAATCTCACCTTTGGAAGCATGTTCTCGGAAGGCGATGCGCGATAGGCCGAATTGACGCATATAGGCTCTACCACGGCCGGTTTCTATGCAACGGTTCTTCCAACGGCTAGGACTGGAGTTGCGAGGCAGCTTAGCCAAGCCCTCATAATCGCCTAGTCTCTTTAGCTCGGCTCGTTTATCAGCATACTTAACAATCATTTTTTGACGTTTGGCATTGCGGGCCAACATGGATTTCTTAGCCATTATTTAGTCTCCTTGTTAGATTCGGATTCGGATTTTTCAAACGGTAGACCGAACTTCTCCAATAATACTCGGGCATGTTCCGGTTTTTGGTCCCTAACCACAAACACTACCTGTAGTCCGTGGGCCGTGGTGGTCTCTTCGAAGCTGAGTTCAGGAAAAACCGACTGATCGGCAAAACCGATGCTGTAATTACCTTGTTTATCGAAAGCATTAGCTTTGACTCCGTGAAAATCCCTAACCCGCGGCAATACGATATTTATCAGCCTGTCGGCAAACTCGTACATGCGCTCGTCGCGCAAAGTTACTTTCATACCAATTTTGCTGCCTTCACGCAACTTGAAGCTGGCGATCGACTTTTTAGCAAAAGTATCAACCGGCTGTTGAGCGGTAATTTTCCTGAGGGTGTTGGAAGCCACTTCCATCAGTTTTTTATCGTCTTTTCCGCGGCCTAGCCCAACGTTGATAACGATCTTTTCGAGCCTAGGCGCCTGATGGATGTTGCTAAGTTTGAGTTCTTTCTTAAGCTCATCGGCGTACGTGCCCAGGTACTGCTCCTTTAACCGGGCGTGATAGGTTGGCTTAGTTGTGGTAGCAGCCATTATTTCAACTCCTTGCCGTTGGACTTTAAGACTCGCGTCTTACCACCCTTATCGGATAATTTATAACCGACGCGCGATGGTTTTTTGGCGACAGGGTCAACCACACCGACCTTACTTACCCAAATTGGCTTAGTAAGTTCGATAATGCCTCCCTGGGGATTGATAGTCGTTGGTTTTCGGTGGCGCTTAACGACATTTATACCCTCTACGGTAACTTTATTCAAAGCCGGATGGGTGGCCAGAACTTTTCCAGTCTTACCTTTATATTTGCCTGAACGGATCATTACCGTATCGCCTTTTTTAATTCTAATTTTATATACTTCGCTCATATCTATAATACCTCCGGTGCTAGGGATATGATTTTACCGTAACCACGCTCGCGCAGTTCACGCGGAACCGGCCCGAAAATACGTGTCCCTCGAGGGTTTTTATTATCTTCGCCAAGCAGTACCGCCGCGTTGTCATCAAAACGGACAACTGAACCGTCAGCGCGTCGAATCGGGCTGCGAGTACGCACTACCACAGCCTTAACCACACTTTTGCGTTTTACGGCTCCGGCCGGATTAGCGGTTTTTACAGTGGCCACGATTATATCACCAACTCGGGCATAGCGACGCCGGGTGCCGCCCAGCACACGAATGCAAAGCAGCTGGCGGGCGCCACTGTTGTCACAGGCCATCAATCTGGATTCTTGTTGTATCATTTTTAGCTTTCCTCTACCTTCTCCTGCTCCTGCTCCTCAGGGATGTCAGCAGTGGCATCTGTCTCTTTAAAGTGAATGCCGCCGCGCTCTAAAATCGTTTCCAACTGGAACCGTTTACGGGCGCTTATTGGCCTGGTTTCGCGTATGCTCACCTTATCGCCAACCTGAGCCTCATTCTTAGGGTCGTGGGCCATGAACTTGGTGCTGACAGTATATTGTTTCTTATACAAAGGATGTGTTTTTCGGGTGGCAACAGTTATGACGATTGTCTTATCGCCTTTATCGCTGGTTACTACGCCTGTTAAAATACGGCCCATTTAAATTTTCTCCTTGGCTAGTTGCTCGGTCAGGACAGTTAGTATTCGCGCCAGATCCTTGCGCTTGCTGCGCAACACGCGGACGTTCTGGGTTTCGCCGCCATAAAGCCGGCGGCGCAGTTCAGCGATTTCATCACGAAGCTTGGTGCTCTGGGTAGCCAGTTCGGAAGTACTCAGTTTGCGGACATCAGCGATTTTCATGGCTTACTGCTCCTCCTTGACCAGAAAATTAGTCTTAACCGGAAGTTTGTGGCTGGCTAAGCGCATGGCTTCACGGGCGACTTCCTCTGACACACCGTCCATTTCAAACATGATGGTACCAGGCTTAACTTTAGCGACAAAAAATTCAGGATTCCCTTTGCCGCTTCCCATTTTAACGTCCTGGGGTTTGCGGGTAACTGGGGTGTGTGGGAAGATACGAATCCAAATTTGGCCACCGCGTTTGATGTAACGGGTCATCGCCTGACGGGCGGCCTCAATCTGCCTTGAAGTGATACGGTCGCTCTGCTGGCTGACTAGGCCGAACCGCCCGTGGGCAAGATAGTTCAAAGATGTCGCCGTACCGCCGTGTACGCGGCCTTTCCTGACCTTCCGGTATTTAGTCCTTGAAGGCATTAACATCTTAGTCTACCTCACCTCTGTAAATCCAAACCTTAACGCCTATGATGCCGGCCCTTGGGTATTGCGCCTTTGCGGCCGCGTAGTCGATATCTGCTCGGATGGTATGCAGTGGCACACTGCCTTGAATTTCTTTTTCCAGCCGGCTCATTTCCATGCCGCCTAACCGCCCGGCAACTTCTATGCGGATACCCTTGGCACCGGCGCGCATGGTTGCCGCGGCCGTCGATTTTATGGCTCTACGAAAAGCTATACGCCGTTCCAGTTGATGGGCGATATTTTCAGCTACTAGTTTAGCTTGTAACTCGGGACGCTTGATTTCTTCGATGTTTACTCTTACCGGAACACCATAGATTTTTTCGATGTCTGACTTAAGTTCCGTAGCACCACTACCACCGCGGCCAATCACCACACCGGCTTTGGCCGTTTGGATAGTAACGGTTACCAGGTTAGGCGAACGCTCGATATCAACCTTACTAATTGAGGCGCGTGAGCCCAGTTTATCAACAATTAATTTGCGGGCAGCCAAATCCTGGCGCAGGTAAGCCGCGTACTCGCGTTTGCCAGCGAACCACTTGCTACGCCAGTCCTTATTGACCTGTAAACGATAACTGATGGGGTTAACTTTTTGACCCATTATTTGGTCTCCTTCGCGGGCTCAATAGCTTTAGTGGACGCCTTTTTAGAAACGCGTCTTTCACCATCCACGACCACGCGTATGTGGCTGGTTTTGCGCTCGAACGGCAGGGCTCGGCCGCGGGCTGCCGGACGGTATCGCTTAAAACGCGGGCCGGGTGTGACACTGATTTCGGT
This sequence comes from Candidatus Saccharimonadota bacterium, assembly GCA_016234585.1. Classification (GTDB taxonomy): domain Bacteria; phylum Patescibacteriota; class Saccharimonadia; order Saccharimonadales; family UBA10212; genus 21-14-0-10-47-8-A. The sequence goes on along the minus strand of JACRBB010000027.1, from coordinate 27,644 downwards.
TATTACTAGCGTGTCGGGTTTATATCCGTGGTTGTGCTCGGCGTTAGCTTTGGCGCTTTTTACGGTGTTTTTAACCGCCAAAGCTGAGCGGCGCGGAGTATTTTCAAGGATTGTCAGGGCGTCAGCCACTGTCCGACCACGGACCAAAGCGGCAACAACACCGACTTTACGCGGGCTCATGCGTACACTTTTTGATAAAGCTTTGACCGACATGATTAGCCTCTTTCTCCTTGGCTCTTAGCCAATTTTCCACCGTGGGACCTAAATTTGCGAGTCGGTGAAAACTCGCCAAGCTTATGCCCAACCATATTTTCGGTAACGAACACCGGCACATGCACCTTGCCGTTATGCACAGCGATAGTCCGGCCAACGAATTCCGGAGGTATGGTGCTGGCCCTAGCCCAAGTTTTTATAACGCTTCTGTCATCAGAGCCTAAAGCGGCAACTTTTTTAGCTAATTTGGGATCTACAAAAGGTCCCTTTTTTAAACTTCTAGACATAAACTATTCCTCCCCAGCTCCTAGTCCTTTAGCTAATGCTACAGTTGCTAAAACACGCATGGTTTCTGAGCGACCTCTACCATAACCTAAATCAAAATCCTCACGGCTAAGTAAGTGCGGGTCTTTGGGAACTTCTAGTTGTCTTTCGCCACCTTCATTTCCTCTCAGTTCTTCGAGAGTATCATCAATGCCTGCCGAATATCCTACTTCAGCAGGAGAAAGGGGGAATTCGCCTCTGCCTAGCTCTCTTTCCGAGCCATATACGTTGTAGCTTGGTAATCCTGACATTTCTATCTCCTCTTTCCTTGGTGTCTGGTACGAACAATAAACTTATTGCTGGTCTTGCGGCGGCGAGTCTTGTAGCCCAAAGTCTTTTGGCCCCAAGGAGTCGTAGGCGGACGAGCCATACGGTGACGGCCGCCATCTCCACCACCGTGAGGGTGGTCGGCTGCAGCCATAACCACACCGCGGACACTGGGGCGTATGCCCATATGACGCTTGCGGCCGGCTTTGCCGATTTGAACGTTCTGGTGCTGCTCGTTACCTACGGTACCAATGCTGGCTGTGCAGTTCGCGTTTATTAAGCGCACCTCACCACTAGGCAGGCGCACCTGGACATAATCTTCTTCTTTAGCCAGCAACTGGGCGCCCGCGCCAGCAGTACGAACCATCTGAGCACCGCGTCCAGGCTGAAGCTCGATAGCATGCATTACGGTACCGGTCGGTATGTTCTTAAGCGGTAACCGGTTGCCTGTCTCAATCGGGGATTCCTCGCCCGAATTTAGCTTGGTGCCGACTTTCATACCTTTAGCAGCCAAAATGTAATGGTAGCGGCCGGAATCATCTTTGATACGCGCGATTCTGGCGCTGCGGTTGGGGTCATACTCAATCTGCTCAACCGTAGCTTTGCCCGGGGCGAACTTAAAGTTCATTATGCGGTAATAACGCCTTACGCCACCTCCACGATGGCGAGTAGTGATCCGACCCTGGTTATTGCGGGCCACCGGGCCTTTTTTGATGACGGTTAGGCTGCGCAGCGGCTTATTAGTAGTGATACTTTCAAAATCCTGGCTGGTCATACCGCGCCGGGCTGGAGTTGTAGGCTTATAACTATTGATAGCCATTATTTCTTCTCCTTGGCTTCGGCTTTTTCTGCGGCCTCAGTAGCAGCAGTGAAGATAGGTATTTTGTCGCCGGACTTTAGGGTAACGTAGGCTTTTTTAACACCCGATGTCATGCCCTTACGGACAACACGACCGCCTCTGCGGTAACTTCGTCTGGATTTACCGGGAGTTTTAGCTATTCTGACCCCGTTTACAGTAACTTCGAATTGCGCGGCCACGGCTCTGGCGACAGTATGTTTGTTAGCGTCGGTAGGAATCTCAAAGACATAGGTGTTACGTTCCTCGCTGAGAGCGTAGGTTTTCTCGCTCATTCGCGGGCGAAGGGTTACAGACTTACTCATTCTTACCACCTAACCAGGCTTGGACTGTTTCTAACGCCTTACGGCTCATTACGATACAGTCAGCATTCAGCACATCAAAAACATTTAAATATTTAGCAGAGCTTACCTTGAGTTCGGCGATGTTTTGAGCTGCGCGTTCCTTGGATGCGTCTTTCACGCTAACAACACACAACACGTTGCCTTTGGCATCGATTTTATCAAGGAAACTAACCATGTCTTTGGTTTTGCCTTCCATGTACGCGAAGGTTTCGATGATTTTAAGCCGATCTTCTTTAGCAGCCAGGCTTAATGCTTGGCGTAGCGCCTGGTGCTTGGTGGCCAGGCTCAGTTTGCGGGTATAGTTTTCATTGCCGGTGGGACCAAAAGCAACGCCACCACCGCGCCAAATCGGGTTACGGCTAGAACCAAATCGAGCCCGACCGGTGCCTTTTTGGCGCCATGGCTTCTTACCGCCACCTCTTACCTCACCCCGTTTTTTTGTGATGGCCAAGTTTGTCCGGCCGTTTGCCAAGTAGGCCAAATAGGCATCTTTTAGAAGATCATGGTTCTTAACGTCAATTCCAAAAACCTTCTTTTCCAGCTTGGCCGGTGTGGTGGCTTTAGCTCCGGCTTTGGTGTAAGTAGCCACGGCCATCTACTTAGCCTCCTTTATCAACACGATGCCTTTTTTAGGACCCGGAACGGCTCCAGTAACGCCAATGACGTTTAACTCAGGCTCAACCAACGCGATTTTTAGGCCTTTAGTAGTAACTTGGTCGTGGCCCATCCGGCCAGCCATTTTCTTGCCCTTAAAGATTTTTTGGGGATACATCGAACCAATGGAACCGGGGCGGCGGTAGCTGCGCCCACCATGCGTCTTGCGGCCTCGGTGAAAGTTGTGGCGCTTAATGGTGCCGGCAAAACCCTTACCCTTACTTATGCCTGTGGCGTCAATCGTATCGCCCACACTAAAAAGGTCGACGCTTAACTTTTCGCCGACCTTCGTTTCATCTGTAATTTCATTGATTCTAAACTCGCGGACAATCTTTGGCGTAGCTTTAGCGGCCTTAGAGTGTCCTATCTGCGGCTTGGCGAGTTTTTTACTGAACTCAAAACCTTGCTGGACTGCCTTGTAACCATCAATTTCACTGGTTTTGACTTGGGTGATGACATTCGGCTCGGCTGAAAGTAGGGTAACAGCAATAGAGGCGCCATCTTCCGTTATGACGCTGGTCATTCCCAGTTTGCGTGTTATAAGAGCTTTCACCCTAAAGACTTAGCCTTTCTTTACTTGCCAATCAATCTAAAAATTTGATATACAACCTAAAACATACTTGGTTGGGTAGTATCTACCACTGTAGATCGTGGCAGACTTGCCCATTAAACCAAGGTCCCGAGCCGATATACCATAACAGATTACCACGCTGTCACTACATCTGTCAATCTGTTGCAAATATTACAAACGTTCGAGATCTAATGTAGGGTCAGTTGAGCACCAAGCGGCAGCCAAAAACCCATGAACATAGCAACTAGCAAGACTGCGTACTCGATTTTTCTGTCGATCTGAAAGTGATCGTGGCTGGCAAATAGCACTGCCAGTAAGGCTCCTACCGGGATGGGTATCTGCGCCCCAGTTTTAGTAACGATTTTTAACCACTGCGAGCCGATTACAAGATATAAAATCAGCTTAAGTAGGTAGACGCTATCTAGTTCGTTCTTTTTCTTATTAGCCATAACTGTTATTTTACTACAACTTTCCGCGAGCCAAAGTATCAGTTACTTTATTATCCCCTCGGCCTTAGCCCTGTCTAACGATTTCTTCATCTGTGAATGCAGTGGTTTAGGCAAGTTCTTGGTAGTGAACCAACCGATTTTGTCAATTTTTCGCGGTTCACCAATTTTTACCTTAGCAGGGTCAACTTTTACAGCGTGAGACATAGCTATCCAGTGAGTTGGAATGCCGTTATTATCACGCAAGGCCTCGAATGAGAAAAGAAATTCTAATGCAAGTACATCGACAAGCAGCTCCTCGTAGACCTCACGGCGCACAGCGTCCTGGATTGTTTCACCAAACTCAAGCGCGCCTCCGCCAATATCCCAGTGGCCCTTTTCGTCACGGCACTGTTGACTGCGTTTTTGTAAAAGCACATTACCGGCACCATCATGCACCACAAAACAAACCGTCACGCCAATATGGTCAACACCACGCCGCATGTCGGTTTTTTCTCCGGCTACATTAACCTTCTTCACGAAACCATGGTACCAAAAAACCGCCCGGATTGGGCGGCTTTTTAAGCTACATTTTTATTTCGGCATCACAGCCCGCGGGAAGCGAGAGGTTCATCAAGCTATCGATAGTTTTTGGTGTGGGGTCGCTAATATCAATCAGACGTTTGTGGACTCGCATTTCAAACTGTTCCCGGCCTTTTTTGTAGACGTGCGGGCTTTTAACTACGGTAAACGTACTCTTACGGGTCGGCAAAGGAATCGGTCCGGAAATATTGGCGCCAGTCCGAAGTGCTGTTTCTACAATCTGCTTAGCAGATTGATCAATAACTTTGTGGTCATAAGCCTTTAAGCGAATGCGTATTCGTTGCTTGACTTCTGGTGTAGCTGTTTTTTTAGTTGTGTCTGCCATATTAATCTATGTTATGCCCTATCAACGAAAGCTCGGGAAATTCACCTGAAAGTCTTTCTCTCAAGCGCATGTCCACTTCAGGAGCTTCTTCACGCGTAACGAGCCGACCCTTTTTGCCATCATCTGATGCTATACCGTACATCACAATAGCTGACGCCTCGCCTCTTTCTAGGAGGGCTATGTCAGACAGCTTACTTGCGACCCATTGTCTGCGATTGCTGTTAGTTGGTAATTCGTTGAAGTTACGAGACATATATTATTTAACGATTTTGGTTACTACACCGGCGCCGACAGTACGGCCACCTTCTCGGATAGCAAAGCGAAGGCCCTGGTCCATAGCGATCGGGGCAAGAAGTTTAACCTTAAATGTTACGGTGTCGCCTGGCATAACCATCTCTTTGTCGGCTGGCAGCTCAACTTCGCCGGTTACATCGGTCGTTCGGAAGTAAAACTGCGGCTTGTAGCCTTTGAAGAATGGTGTGTGGCGGCCGCCCTCTTCTTTGGTGAGAATGTAGACTTCGCTATCAAATTCTGTGTGAGGCGTAATAGAACCCGGCTTGCAAAGCACTTGACCTCGTTCGATGTCGTCTCGTTCTACACCACGAAGCAAGATACCAACGTTATCGCCGGCCTGGCCTTGATCTAGATTCTTCTTGAACATCTCTACACCAGTTACGACGGTCTTCTTGGTTGGGCGGATACCGACTATTTCAATTTCTTCGTTAACTTTTACTACACCTTGCTCGACTCGGCCGGTGGCAACTGTGCCGCGGCCCTTGATGGAAAAGACATCCTCGACAGGCATAAGAAACGGCTTGTCTAGGTCGCGCTTTGGCTCTGGGATGTAATCATCCATAGCTTTGATGAGTTCCATGATGGCGTCTTCGTTGGCAGCGTCGCCTTCGATAGCCTTAGTAGCGGAACCTTTTATAATAGGAGCCTCGCGGTCAAAGTCATATTTAGCCAGAAGTTCCCGGACATCATCCTCGACTAACTCGACCAATTCTGGATCGGCCAAGTCCATCTTGTTAAGAAATACCAGGATAGAAGGCACACCGACCTGCTTGGCAAGCAGCACGTGCTCGCGGGTCTGAGGCATTGGGCCATCGGCAGCGGATACAACCAAAATAGCACCGTCAATCTGAGCGGCGCCGGTAATCATGTTCTTGATGTAGTCGGCGTGGCCAGGCATATCAACGTGGGCGTAGTGACGCTTTTCACTCTCGTACTCCTGGTGTGAGGTAGCGATGGTGATACCGCGGGCTTTTTCTTCCGGGGCTTTGTCGATTTCGTCATATTTGACGGGTTTGTTAATGCTGCTTGGCATTTTTTTGGCAAGCACAGAAGTAATAGCAGCAGTTAAGCTGGTTTTTCCGTGGTCGACGTGGCCCATTGTGCCAACGTTGACGTGTGGTTTGCTGCGGTCGAATTGATCTGCCATTTAGTGTGACTCCTACTATAAAGATTTATTGATTTAATGAGAGCATGGGCGTACTAAATAGACAACCCACACTGCAATACCTGACAATTATAAGGTAAACATGTGCCTGTTGTAAAGTGTTAACTTTTGACTTGAGTTTTTTGTCTAACTTTTGGCTACTATTCTATTTCTTTAACCTCTAAGATGTGTACCCTGTCGGCAAAATCACGTTTAATTAATCCTGAAAGAGTTTTATACTTCGCCGAACTGTTACTTGAACCGACTTCAACAAAGTTAGTCACGCCGTCATCTACCAGCCTCTCTACTCCGCCCGTAAAATTAACCCCGCTAACCAGCTGCTGACTTAGATACGCTGGCAGATTTGACAGCCCGACTTCACTCAAATACGTGGCATTATTAAGCATTAGATCAAATTCAGGGACCAAAAGGGTTACAGACTGCGCGGCATCATGAAACGCTCCAACAGCGTTCTCCATATGATAAGGCGAGTGAAATGCTCCACCAGTTCGAAGTTCTGTATATTTTACCTTGATTCTATCAGTCACCCTCAGATTTCTGATTAGCTCCTCCAGCTCATGCATAGGTTTATGGTCACCGCTAAAAACTTGTTGGTAGGTGCTGTTCAGATTGGCCACCACAGTTCTACCTCCAGCAAGAATATTTGCTGTTTTCGACTTAACGTCCTCGATTGTTAGTCCGCTTACTGCGGCCATTATTCCGGGCCGTTCTTTACTAGCCTCAGATGTGGCAGTCGCTCGTACCTGAAGAAGTTTAAATGTATCTCTAAGCGATACTGCCCCAACCATAGCTAATAGCGGTATTTCGCCCATGCTATGCCCCATGCCAACATCCGGCATAAAGCCACGCTTTTTGAGATAATAATATTCAGAAATAGAAACCGCGGCGATTGCGGGTTGAGCTACTAGTGTTTCGGCTAGCCTATCCGTTTCACTACCAAAACATACTTCGGCTATATCGACACCCGTAACTTCACTGGCAACCTCATATACAGCTTTGGCGTCGTCAGAGGCTCTATAAATCGCCTCGCCCATACCAGCCTGCTGGACACCCTGACCAGGAGATAGCACAGCAACCGAATTTTCTCGAAATCTATTGATGCGCCTAATCTAATCAGTGTTCCTAAGGAGTGTCAAGCGTTACTATTTGCTGGTTTTAGCGATGATTTCTTGGGCCACATTGCCCGGGACATCGGCGTAGTGGTCAAGCTCCATGGAGCTGCTGGCCCGGCCCTGGGTCATGCTGCGAAGGTTAGTGGTGTAACCAAACATTTCGCCAAGCGGTACAAAAGCGGTTATCTGCTTGATGTTATTAGCTAGATCGTCAATGCTCTCCACCCGGCCGCGTTTGCTGTTCAGATCACCAATAACGTCGCCCATGGAAGACTCTGGCGTAACCACAACCACTTTCATGATTGGTTCCAGTAGAACCGGCGAGGCTTTTTTAACGCCGTCTTGTAGCGCCATGGAGCCGGCGATTTTAAAGGCCATTTCCGAAGAGTCGACATCGTGGTAACTGCCGTCGTAAAGCTCGGCGATAACATCTACTACGGGGTACCCGGCGATGACACCATTGCTCATGGCTTCTTCGATACCGGATTTTACAGCGGGGATATATTCGCTAGGTACAGCTCCACCTTTGATACTGTTGATAAACTCAAAGCCTTTACCGGCCTCGTTCTGACTCAAACGGATCCAGACATGACCGTACTGACCACGGCCGCCACTTTGACGAATAAATTTACCTTCTGATTCAACAGCGTCTTTTCTGATGGTTTCACGGTATGCCACTTGCGGCTGGCCAACGTTGGCTTCCACAGTAAACTCACGCTTCATACGGTCTACGATAATTTCTAGGTGCAACTCACCCATGCCGGAAATGATTGTCTGCCCGGTTTCGTGATCGGCCTTGATGCGGAAGGTCGGATCTTCCTCGGCTAGTCGCTGCAAAGCGATGCCCATCTTTTCCTGGTCGGCTTTGGTCTTAGGTTCAATGGCGATGCTGACCGGCGGCTCAGGGAAGGTGATACTCTCTAAGATGACCGGGTTGGCTGGGTCGCACAACGAGTGTCCGGTGGTGGTACCTTTTAGCCCAACGATGGCGGCGATATCACCAGCTTCAACTTCAGTTACGTCTTCACGTTTATCGGCGTGCATTCTGACAATTCGGCCAACACGCTCTTTTTCGCCCGTTGAGCTGTTTAAAATATAGCTACCTGCTAGAACCTTGCCGGAGTACACCCTAAAAAACGCCAGTTTACCTACAAACGGGTCGGTAGCGATCTTGAAGGCCAAAGCTACGAATGGTTCGGCGCCAGCCGGCTTACGCTCGACTTCATCGCCAGTCTTGGGGTTTACGCCCCACGTACTGCCTCTGTCCAGCGGGCTCGGAAGAAAATCATTAACAGCATCTAGCAGTTTCTCTACTATCACTCCGCGGCCGTCACCGCCGGATACCACGAAAAATTTACCGGAAAGCACGGCGCTACGGACAGCTTGCTTGATTTCGTCCTCAGACAGTCCGTCTTCACCGACTTCGAAGTACTTTTCCATGACTGTCTCGTCTTCGGCTACAGCGTTCTCTACCAAAAGCGAGCGGTATTTTTTGGCCTGGTCCATCATATCGGCAGGGACTTCGCCCTCAACCAACTCTTTATCGGTAAAGTCTTTGTAGGTGTAGCTCTTCATTTTTATAAGGTCAATTATGCCACTGACGCCTTGCTCGAACCCGATAGGTAGATGGATTGGGAAAGCGTGTTTGCTTAGTCTGGCGTGAATGCTGTCTAGGCTCTTATAAAAGTCGCCGCCGGTTTGGTTGATTTTATTGATAAAACAGATGCGCGGGACGCCATACTTGTCGGCTTGACGCCAAACGGTTTCGGACTGAGATTCCACGCCCATCTTACCGTCGAACACGGTCACAGCCCCATCTAATACACGCAGTGAGCGTTCCACTTCGACAGTAAAGTCAATGTGACCCGGTGTATCGATAATGTTGATTTTGTGATCTTTCCAAAAACAGGTGACCGCAGCGGCCGTAATGGTAATGCCACGTTCTTTTTCTTGGGCCATCCAGTCGGTAGTGGTTTCGCCCTCATGCACCGCCCCAATCTTGTGCTTTAAGCCGGTACGGTAAAGAATCCCCTCTGTGGTAGTAGTTTTTCCGGCGTCAATATGGGCAATAATGCCAATGTTGCGCACTTTCTCTAATTCGTATTTCTTCTCTGCCACTTTTTATCCATTTCTCCTTAATATTCTTGCGATGCGCTTTGCGATATTTCCTTTTCTTCCCTCACTTTCAGAGGTTCTTACTAAACCTTCACTTTTTGTATTGTGGCTAGCTGCATTAAAATCCGTGTCATAATTTGCGACTACTGGCGCAAAGTTCTCAGTTTCATACATATAGGCTGCGACAGCCATTGAAGGTTCCATCCCAGGAGGCACAAAGACATGATCTCCTGAGTCCGACACCTCAAAGGGGTGTAGCGAGCCTACTGCAACTTGTGCTTGCAGGTCTTCGGGAATTGGTGAATCTGCAAGTTCGTAGTGAGCACCAGGGGCCATTTTAAGAGGTGGCATACGGAAATTAACTCCTGGCGAAGTGGGCGAAGGCGCGGTTGGCCTCGGCCATTTTGTGAACATCTTCTTTTTTCTTAACGGCCGCGCCAGCGCTGTTATAGGCATCCACTAACTCCAGGGCAATACGGTCTTCCATACTCATACCCTTACGATCACGGGCGGCAGCCACGAACCACATAGTGGTCAGATGCTGTTGCCGTTGGCTCTTAACTTCAAACGGGATCTGATAGTTGGCTCCGCCAACCCGGCGGGAACGGGTCTCTAGGTGTGGTTGGATGTTTTTCATAGCTTGCTCGAAAACTTCCAGTGGATTGTCTACTTTTAGTTTTTTGGCTGCCTTTTCCATGCCGCCGTACACCAGCCGTTCGGCCATTTGCTTTTTGCCGTCACGCATCACACGATTAATCAGTTTAGAAACCGCCATACTGTTATATAGACGGTCCGGGGCCGCGTCTCTAACTAAAGATTTAGTGGTTTTACGCGGCATTATTTGTTTTCCTTCTTAGCCCCGTACTTGGAGCGACCCTGCTTGCGGTTTTGAACACCTTGGAGGTCCAAGCAGCCGCGGACAATGTGGTAACGAACACCCGGAAGGTCTTTGACGCGTCCGCCGCGAACTAAAACCACGGCGTGTTCCTGCAGGTTATGGCCCTCGCCGCCGATGTAAGCCCAAACTTCGTGACCGTTGGTTAGACGCACACGGGCCACCTTACGAAGTGCTGAGTTAGGCTTCTTAGGGGTTTTAGTAGTCACCCTAACGCAGACGCCGCGCTTGAAAGGTGAGGGCTTTTCATAGCTTTTAGTCTTAAGATTATTGGTCACGCGCTGCAGAGCCGGCGATTTGGTTTTGCCAGCGGCACTTTTGCGAGGTTTTCTTACCAATTGGTTGATTGTCGGCATATATTTAGTGCCTCTCCTTAGAGTCAGTGGTCAATTCTAGCAAAATTACTCCTTATCCGCAACTTCTGCCTTGGCCGGGGCTTTTTCTTTTATGGAACGCGCTCCGGTGCCGACTGGAATGCGTCGGCCCAAAATGACGTTTTCCTTAAGACCGTAAAGCTTATCGACTTTTCCGCTGGTAGCAGCCGCAATCAGCACCCGAGTGGTATCTTGGAAAGAAGCGGCCGACAAGAACGAATCGGTGCTAAGCGACGCCTTGGTGATGCCGAGTAGCAGCTGACTATATTTAACCAGTTGCTTACCTCTGCCGGCTAACTGTTCGTTAGCCTCTACAACAGCCAGTTTGCTGGCGATATCACCGGTTATGAATTTACTATCACCGGATTCTTCAATCTGAACACGGCTGAACATTTGCCGGACAATTACCTCTAGGTGCTTATCGGCGATGGTTTGACCTTGACTGGCAAAGATGTGAAGAATCTCGTTCATTATGTAGCGCTGGGTAGCTTCGACACCCGACAGACGCATCAGCTCGTGCAAGTTAATCGATCCGTTAGTCAAGCGTTGACCGGCTTCGACGGTATCACCATCTTTGACCAGCATTTGCTTGAAACTTGGTATTTCGTAGCGCACCACGCTTTTAGCTGTTGGGGTGATGGTAAGAGTTGTCTCGGTAACGTGGACCTTGCCACCCATAGCAGCGGTAATTGGTTCGCTGCCGTCTTCGTGAGCAGCAACGGTGTCACCGATAGCCACTTCGTCGCCATCTTCAACCTGAGGCTGACGGCCGGCCAGAGGTAACTTAAGGGCTTTCTGTTCCTTAGCGGTAACTTGTACGATGTAGTGGTCGCCCTCTTCCCAAACGCTGGCTTGCCCACTGATATCTGTCAGGTAAGCCTGACCCTTAGGCATTCTAACCTCCAGAAGTTCTTCCACACGGGTAAGGCCCTGGGTAACATCGTCTCTGGCGGTAACGGCTCCAGCACGATGCTTGGAGTCAAGCGATAACTGCGTACCTGGCTCACCGATAGACTGAGCAGCGATTACGCCGATTGGGTAATCTTGGGCAACCAGCACACCGGTAGCCAAATCAACACCGTAAGACTGGGGGCTGACGCCTCTTACGTTTGTGCAGCTTAGGGCGCTCATGATTCGCAGGACTTCAATTTTTTCATCCTGTTCAATCGCTTTGGCAACCTCACGGGTTATTGGCTCACCAGCTTTGACATGTTTACCAACGTTTTCGGCCGCGAAACGGCCTTCCAGCCTGCCGGCAAAACTTACGCCGACGACTTCAGAGTCACTGCGATACATCGGGAAACCGGGGTCTGCTGCATCACTCACAACAGTAAATACATCTTGAGCCACATCGACTAAACGGCGGGTAAGATAACCCGAGTCGGCAGTTCTAAGCGCGATGTCAATCAAGGATTTTCTGGTACCACGGGTGGCTGTGAAATACTCCAAAGGCGTAAGTCCGTACTTGTAGTTACTGCGAACCGGGAGCTCAATAGCTCGACCTGTGGCATCGGCTCGGATACCGATCATACCCACAGAATCTTTCATCTGAGAGATATTACCCCTAGCGCCAGAATTAACAGCGATTGACATAGTGTTTTCCTCGGTGGCGAACTGAGTAGCTAGGGCCGACTCAACTTTGCCGTCAACATCGGTCCAGGCCTCGACGGTCAAACGGTATCGTTCGTCGTCAGTAATAAATCCGGCTTCGTACTGCTCGCTGATTTCGGTAGCGTGTTTTTCGCCTTCGGCGACTAAGCCGCTAAGTACTTTCAGATCAGAGAAGTCGGTCATACCCACTGAAAGCCCTGAGCTAGTAGCAAATCGGAAGCCCAGGCCCTTAAGTTCATCGGCAAGTTTAGCAGTAACTTCCTGGCCATAACGCTCATGGGCCAACGCCATCACACCAGCTAATTTTTTCTTGGTCATGGCCTCGTTTTGGAACGGAAAGTCTTCGGGAAGAATTTCGTTGAACAGCAGCCGTCCAACGGTAGTGTCACGCAGTTCACCACGGAACGGCACTTCTACTCTGGTTTGTAGGATGACGTCACCGGCGTCGTAGGCTAAAATCATTTCATCCAGGCCACTGAAGGAACGAGGTTTGACGTTAGCTGTTTTAGATTTTTCGTAGGTCAGGTAAAAACAGCCCAGCACGATGTCTTGCTCGACATGCAAAATCGGCGAACCGTCAGCCGGCTTCAGGAGGTTTTTGTTGGAAGCCATGATTTCTCGGGCTTCTGTCTGGGCGGCTTCAGACAACGGCAGATGGACGGCCATTTGGTCGCCGTCAAAGTCTGCGCCGAAGCCCTTACAAACTAGCGGATGAAGCTGGATGGCCTTACCTTCGATAAGTACCGGTTGGAAGGCTTGGATACTCAGGCGGTGCAAACTTGGAGCGCGGTTAAGCAGCACGTACTTACCCTCGATGACTTCATCCAGAGCATCCCATACGGCAGTTTCTCCGGTTTCTATCATGCGAGTTGCGCTGCGGATATTATGAGCTAGTTCCAGCTCAATTAATCGGCCTATAACAAATGGCTTGAACAGTTCCAGGGCCATCGTTTTTGGCAGACCACACTGGTCCAATTTAAGATCCGGGCCGGCAACGATTACCGAACGGCCGGAGTAATCCACACGCTTACCAAGCAAGTTCTGTCGGAAACGGCCTTGTTTACCTTTAAGCATGTCGCTCAGACTCTTCAAGCGGCGGCGTTGGCCGGTAGCAGCCACGGCCCGGCCGGAACGGGCGCTATTGTTATCAATCAACGCATCTACGGCTTCTTGGAGCATACGCTGCTCGTTTCGGCGGATAACTTCTGGCGCGTTAAGGTCCATAAGCTTCTTTAAGCGATTATTGCGATTGATGACTCGGCGATATAAATCATTAAGATCTGAGGTAGCGAATCGGCCGCCGGTAAGCTGCACCATCGGCCTAAGATCCGGAGGAATGACTGGTAAAACGGTAATACACAAACTGGAAGGCTTGATGCCGGCCCGTTGCATACTTTCAATCAGCCGCAGGCGTTTCATGATTTTTTTCTTGCGTTGGCCTTTGGCTTCCTCGGCCTCCTTGCCCAGGTCTTTGATTAACTTAGCCAGCTCAACATCTTCTAGTAGTTCTTTAAGCGCAGCACCACCCATGCCAACTTTTATTAGGGCTTGCAGTTCGTCGGGCAGGTTACGGTAATCCGTTTCAGACAGTAAACGCATTTTTTCCAAACTGGCTATCTGAGCCCTGAATAGTTCGATAGTCTCGGCCAGTTCCTCCAGCTCTTTGGTCTGGGCTTCAGCCAGCGCTTTAACGTTGGCGTCTTTAGCGGCGGCTTCTTTTTCGTAACGGGCCTTGATGGCCTTTTCGGCGGCGGCAAACTCGGCTTCTTTGTCGGCAAGAATCTTGTCACGCTGCGTAGTATCAACGCTCTGGACAACATAGCTGGCAAAATAAGCTACCCGCTCCAGACTTTTTACAGTCATTCCCAGCAATAAGCCGATAGCGCTTGGCGTGCCCCGTAAGAACCATATATGAGCTACCGGGGCAGCTAACGATACATGTCCCATGCGCTCGCGCCGGACAATGCTTCGAGTTACCAGCTCACCATTCTTATCAACGGCTGCTTCGCGGGAACGGACACCTTTATATTTGGCATCGTGAGGATTAATGTCCTTTACCGGGCCAAAAATGCGTTCGCAAAACAATCCGTCACGTTCCGGTTTTTGGGTTCGATAGTTGATAGTCTCGGGCTTGGTTACTTCGCCATTGCTCCAGTCGGCAATATCTTCCGGGCTAGCGATGGCAAGCCGTACGGCGTCAAAATCAGCAATGTTGGTTCCGTGATTATAGTGTCTCATCCTAAGCTGCCTCCTCCATTAGTTCAGTGTCTGTTTCCGGTTGTGAAACCTCCGTCAAGCCTTCCTCGTTCAAAGTGATATTTTCACCGTCTTCAACTTCCATGGCGCTAAAATCTTCGGCTACCGCTGCCTCGGTCACATCAGCGCCGTCAACGACCGTCTGGCCAGGTTGTAACTCAGGTGTATGCTTAGCCTCGTCTTTGATGTTTTGAGCTAGCACTGTTTCCGCGTCAACCACTTTGTTGTTAGCCAGCAAATCTACTTTAAGCCCCAAGCCTTGGAGTTCCTTAACAAGCACATTGAAACTCTCTGGTACTTTAGGACCCTGTATTTCAGTACCCTTGATGATACTTTCATAGGCCTTAGCACGTCCGTAAACATCATCGGACTTAATAGTTAACATTTCCTGAAGGGTGTTGCTGGCGCCGTAAGCTTCAAGCGCCCAAACTTCCATCTCACCGAATCGCTGACCACCGTTTTGAGCTTTACCGCCCAACGGCTGCTGAGTGACCATGGTGTATGGTCCGGTTGAGCGAGCGTGGATTTTATCGCTAACCATGTGGTCTAGCTTAATGATGTACATATTGCCGACAGTCGTGCGTTCGGCAAAAGCCTCACTGGTACGGCCATCGTAAAGCTGCTGTTTACCGTCGTCGGGCAAGCCGACTTGCTTCAGCAGGTCTTTTATCTTTTCAATCGGCACTCCGTTAAAAGGCGGGCTGGCGACTTTGATACCAAGAGCCTCGGCAGCCATACCTAGGTGTGTTTCGAACAGCTGGCCGATGTTCATACGGGAAGGCACACCAAGAGGGTTCAAAATTACATCTACCGGGATTCCTTCTTCGTTGAATGGCATATCCTCGGCTGGCAAAATACGAGCAATAACACCCTTGTTACCGTGGCGGCCACCTAGTTTGTCACCAACGTCGATTTTGCGCATCTGGGCCACGAAGACCTGAATTTGCATAATTACGCCAGCTTTAAGTTCGTGGCCATTAGCCCGGGAGAATACTTTTACGCCAACTACTTTGCCGTGGCGGCCGGTACTCATACGCTGTGAGGTATCACGAACTTCTTTGGCTTTTTCACCAAAGATGGCGCGCAGCAATCGCTCCTCGCTGGACAGCTCTTGCTCGCCCTTTGGTGTGATTTTACCTACCAAGATGTCTCCGGGGTGGACTTCGGCGCCAATACGCACAATTCCGTCTTCGTCCAGGTGTCTTAGAGCTTCTTCGCTAACATTCGGGATATCCCGGGTGACGATTTCCGGTCCTAGCTTGGTTTCTCGGACCTCGGTCATGTAGTCAACGATGTGAATGCTGGTTAAGGTGTCGTCCTCTACTAATCTGCGGCTTAGGATGATGGCGTCCTCGAAGTTGTAGCCGCCCCACGGCATAAAGGCCGTCAGAAGGTCTTTGCCAAGCGCTAGTTCTCCACCAGCGATGCTCATGCCTTCAATCAACGGGTCGCCTTTTTTAACCTTATCACCACTTTTTACGACCACAGTCTGGTTGATACAGCTGCCGTCATTACTGCGGGCAAAGTGTACCGGCTGGTAGGCAGTAGACTTGCCATCTTTATACTTAACTGTTACTTCGTCGGCTGTGGCTTTAGTGACTTCACCGTCGGCCGTGGCCAGCACCAATTGGCCGGAATTTTCAGCGACAATCGACTCAAAACCGGTGCCGACAATTGGGCTTTCGGGTTTTATAAGCGGCACAGCCTGGCGTTGCTGGTTACTACCCATCAAGGAACGAAGCACATAGTTCTTTTCAATAAACGGTACTAAGCTGGCACTAGAGCCGATTGTCTGGTTACGGCTGGCATCCATGTGGTCAACTTCGTCGGCATCAACTTCTCCGGGAGCCAGGTGGAACCTGGCGGTAACACGGTGATTCTTAAAGTAGCCCTTTTCATCCACGGCATTACCGGCGCCGGCTATGACGGCCGATTCTTCTTGGGCGGCGTCCAAATATACGATTTTATCGGTAACTCTGGCTTTGACCGGCCAGGTCGTCCGTCCGGAAACCGCAGCTAGTTTTTTAGCGGCTGCCTCCGTGATTACGGCGCCTTTTTTAACTATTACCGTACCTTTTTCGTTTTCGTAGTCAGCTGCCGCGATATGGCCGGGAGCGTCTTTAGGAGTTACGGCATTGGTAACTTTCCGGTAAGGGGTTTCCATGAAGCCGTACTCGTTAATACGAGAATGGCTGGCCAGGTTCAGTACCAAACCGATGTTGGCGCCTTCCGGTGTTTCTACTGAACAGATACGTCCATAGTGGGTAGCGTGAGCGTCACGGACTTCAAAACCAGCCCGTTCGCGGGATAAACCACCAGGACCCATCGAACTTAGGCGGCGTTTATGGGCCAACTCGGAAAGCGGATTAGTCTGGTCCATGAACTGTGATAACTGCGAGCTGGCAAAAAACTCACGGACAGCCGCTACAACTGGGCGGGCATTGATAAGTTGGGCCGGTGTTACGGTTTCTATCTCGCTCATGCTCATACGGTCTTTGGCGTTCCGTTCCATGCGCAGTAATCCGATTCGGAACTGGCGCTGTACCAGCTCACCAACCAGCTTGACGCGGCGGTTGGCCAAAGAGTCAATTTCGTCAGGTGGGTCTTGGGTGACATTCAAGCGGATAACTTCGGCGATAATAGCCAACAGATCATCGATACGCATTACCCGGTTCTCAATGGTGTTGGGTACATTTAAGTCCAAGCGCTTGTTGATTTTGTAACGGCCAACTCGGCCAAAATCAAAGCGTTTAAAATTATAGAACATGTTTTCAATCAAACTTCGAGCGTTGTCCACGGTAGCCAGGTCACCAGGACGCAAACGTCGGTAAACCTCAATCAAAGCCTCGTTACTGCCGCGTGACGGGTCTTTTTCGAAAGTAGCGTCGACATAACTTACCGGACCCTGGTCAACGTGCTTGAAAGCCTCACGGATTTGCTGCTCTGGCAGACCAAGCGCTCTAAGCAGCGTGGTCACGGCTATTTTTCGCTTGCGATCAATTTTTACGTATAAAGCGCCATTAGCGGCGGTTTCGAATTCTAGCCAGGCGCCGCGTACCGGGATAACCTTGGCTCCATATATATTGGCGTTTCCGCGCTGCTCGGCAGTAAAGAATACACCGCTGCTGCGGATAAGCTGGCTAACCACCACGCGCTCCGAGCCGTTAATTACAAACGTACCCCGGCTTGTCATCCAGGGGTAGTCGCCAAGATAAATTTCTTGTTCTTTTATTTCGCCGGTGACTTTGTTGGTCAGTTCGGCCGTAGCTTTGAGTGGCGCGTCAAAACTGACATTGTTTTCGCGGGCCTCAGCTTCGGTGGTCTTCGGTTTTTCAAAATGATAATCCTTAAACCTAATACTCAATTTACCACCGGTATAATCATCAATCGGGCTGATTTCGGCCAGCAGTTCGCCCAAGCCTTCGTCTATAAACCACTGAAAGGATTGGTTTTGGTGATCCACAAGATTCGGTGAATCTAGTACGTCGTCTGATTGTGTAAAGTACGTGCGTTTTTGCAATAAAATACCTGTCTTAGCCATTAACAGCAATGCTCCCTATGCTTCTATAATTTAGTTTCCGCTTTATAATTTAGCGAAGCCCACTACGTTCGGCATGTGGCTCCCAAGTATTAACCACATAAAAACGCCAAAGTACACTACTTCTTGAATACTATTGTGTCAAACACCTTATACAACTGTCAATAGGTTCTGGGAATAAATGTTGTAATATTTGCTTGCTGCAAAAAAACGCCGGGTTCTACCGCTTAACGATAACCTTATCGATTAGGCCGTAGGCCTTGGCCTCGTTGGCGCTCAGCCAAAAATCTCGTTCCACGTCAGATTCAATCTTGGATAGTTTTTGGCCGGTGTTCTTGGCCATAATTTCGTTGAGTAGCTTCTTTAAACGCAAACCTTCCTTCAGATCTATCTCCATATCTGTGACCTTACCACGGGTACCGGCCGACGGCTGGTGAATCATGACCGTCGAGTTGGGCAGCAACAGTCGTTTACCCTTAGCGCCGGAGCTCAGCAAAAAGGCCGCGGCGCTGGCCTGCACGCCAATGCCCACGGTTTGGACGTCGCTTTTTACGTACTGCATAGTGTCGTAAATAGCCAGCGCGTCATAGGCACTCCCGCCGGGGCTGTTTATATAAAAGATAATATCTTTGTTTGAATCCTGATTTTCCAAAAATAGCATCTGGGCGATTATAAGATTGGCAGAGTGCTCGCTGACCTCACCGCCTAAGAAGATTATGCGGTCACGTAACAGACGGCTGTATATATCATAGGCCCGCTCCATGCGGCCCTCCTGCTCAATAACTGTGGGGACTAGAATTTGGTTTGTTGGCTTATTCATATGTACGTACATGATACATATGTTGGCACTCTCAAGTCAAGAGTGCTAATTTATAGTCGCTTTAAGAGCAATATTCAACCAATTTTTTGATGGTTTTCTCGGTTAACAGGCGGGCGGCGATATTGCGGCGGTTCTCGGGATTGCTTAGCTCCTCAAGCATAGCCGGATCCTGATACTGGGTTTTTAGCTGTTGCAGGCGAATTTCGACTTCTTCCGGAGTAACATCGATTTTTTCAATCTCTGATATCTTGCTTAGCACTAAACCGGCCTTGACACGCTGTTTGGCCTCATCACGATGGCGACTACGATGTTCGGCCTCGGTAATACCCTCCTCCTTCAAATGTTCTTGCCATGTCTGGCCGCGGTAAGCTAAGTTCCGCTTTTCATCTTCTTCCAGACTAGTTATCTGCTGTTCAATCAAAACTTCTGGAATTTGGACGCTGGAGCCGTCGGCAATCTTTTTAACCAGTTCATTTTCGTAGTCCCGGTCAGCCTGCGTCCGTTTTTCGACGCCAAGCTGTTTTTTGATATCACCTTTAAGCTCAGCGACCGTTTTAAATGGCCCAACTTTACCAGCAAATTTATCATCAACGGTTGGCTCGACGATTTCGCTGACTTTTTTAACGTCAACGCTAAAGGTGACTTTCTTACCCTGCAAAGCCTTTGCGCCATAATCTTTAGGAAAGGTAATGCCAAACTCTTTGTTGTCACCGGCTTTTGCGCCTAAAAGGTGATCCTCAAAGCCTGGTATGAAGGCGTTACTACCCAGAACTAGTGGATAATCTTTACCCTCGGAACCACTGACCGGCTGGTCTTTGTCGTCTCGCCCGGAAAAGTCAATCATAACTTCGTCACCGGTTTTGGCGGCCCGCTCAGTTGGTTTACGCTCGGCCGCTCGTTTTTTAAGCGACTCAACAACATCATTTACGTCTTTAGCCGATACACTTACCGGGGTTTTGGTTAGCTTGATCTTTTTATAATCAGGTAATTTTACTTCGCCGATGGTTTCTATTTGGACTTCAAATTCCAGGTTGGTATAGGGTACGAACTTTTTAAGCTCTACCTTGGGCTGGGCCACCGGGTGCAGTTTTTGTTCGTCCAAAGCCCGCCCATAAAGTTCGTTTAGAGCGTGATCCATGAACTCATCCAGCATGGCTTGTTGGCTAACGTGCTTTTCAACCATATTCATCGGCGCTTTACCGGCTCTAAAACCGGGAACTTTAACAGTTTTGACAAAATGTCCTAGCACGTGCTGCTTAATTGGTTCTAGTTCCGCGGCACCAGCACTAACATGAAGTGTCAGCTCGGTTGGGCTTTTAACGGTTTTAGTAACTTGCATCGAGTGCTGATTATAACCGGACGGCTAAAGTATTGCGAGCATCTTTTTGATATCTTATAAATCTGATGCGGGACGATGGCGGGCAGCCAACTTGCTGACCAAGCGTTCCAAGCTTAGTTCTTTTTCTTCGCCTAATCTAAGGTCTTTTAGCTTGAATCTCTGGGTGGCAAGCTCATGCTCACCTAGGAAAATCACATAGGGCGCACCGGACTTTGCGGCGGCTTTTATCTGGGCGTCCAGCTTGCGGCCACTGCTATCGACAGCTATTCTCAACCCTTCGTTTCTTAAAGTCGCTAAAGACTTTTGAGCCGCTTCATAAATATTGCCAATCAAAACGACAATAGCATCGGTTTCTGGAGCCAAAGCTGGCAGAAGCCCATGGCCGGCCAGAAAGTTTTGCAGCGTAACATCGCCCATGCCAAACCCGACCGTCGGTACTGGCTTGACCCCAAACTCGGCCACCAGACCGTCGTAACGGCCACCCCCGAACATCGAACGATTATTATCGGGGTGGTTATCAAAAACTTCAAAAACAATGTTGGTGTAGTAATCAAAACCGCGCATCAAAGTCAGGTCAAACACAGCGTTAGTCACTCCATTTTCATGCAACATCTCAAGTAACTTAGCCAGCTCGGCAACCGCCGGATGTTGCTGTGTAACTAATGGTAACTCCACCAGGCGCTTGACTTTTAGCAGTGCCATCAGCCGTTGCAGCACGTCGGTTTCCCGCTGAGCGGGACTAAGCAGAGCTTCAGCCAGCGCTACAAATTCTTTTTGGCTAATTTTAGCCATTCTGTCGATTAATCGCATAAACGACGTTGCTTGGTTATAATCCAAGCGTAAATATTCCAGCATTAGCCAGTTCATCAAGGCCCGGCTGCTGATACGGATTTCATAAGCCGCCTTTTTGGCTCCGAAGGCGCGCAAAATGGAGTCGGCCATCAGAATCACTTCATGGTCGGCGGCGATACTGGGAACGCCAAATATATCGACGTTAAGCTGCCAATGCTCGCGTAACCGTCCGTGTTGTGGCCGCTCATAACGCCACAGATTAGGGATACTATAGAGGCGCAGAGGGTAAGCCAGTTCCTGGCGCCTGGCAGCGACCATCCGGCTGACCGATGGCGTCATCTCTGGTCTAAGCGTCACATTGCGTCCACCACGATCCGTAAAACTATAGGTTTGCTCGGCTACGATCTCCTCGCTGGTCTTGGCCAGATACAGCTCAAGCGGTTCGATAATCGGGGCATCGTACTCCTGATAGCCAAAACTTTCCACCGTTTTTCGCAGCACCCCGAACATATACTTCTGAATCCGTTTGTCCTCAGGGTAAAAATCGCGGGCGCCTTTATAGGGCTGGGTAGATAGACTCATAACTTGAGCATTATTATAATGCAGCCCTTGCCCAGCACCTAGAGCAGTATGGTTGTCCGGATATCATCACACATGGCGTGATAACGGGCTTGCCACAGAGGCCATAACCATGCCATAGTTTAATCAGTAACTTAAGGATAAAAAATGTCAGAACCCAAACATTTAGTCCATACCGAAAGCGCCTTTAGCCTATTTAGTAAAAGCTACGCGCTGGTCAAAGAGAATCTGACTATCTTTATATTCGTCTATTCCATATCCGCGCTGTTCGCCCTTTGGAACTTTTTGAGTCGGCTATCAGAAAGCAATAATCTGCAAGAGAGCGGCACAAACGCCTACTATGGGTTTTTCTCGTCTTTTACCGGCCTACATTTTACTTCCCCGACGGGTATCGGGCTTGGTCTAGCTCTTCTACCGGGTCTTTTAGCTGTATTTTTCGGGCTTTTACAAATCATCCTGGTGCTTCGGGTAGCCCAAGGTCATAAACCCAGTTTCGGCAATCTATGGGAAGAATTTAAAAAGAAGGGCGCCCGGTTAGTGGGACTCGAGATAATGATGGGTGTTGGTATCTTATTTGGTTTTATCCTACTGATAGTGCCGGGTATTATCCTGCTTGGGCGGTGGTTTTTAGCGCCATACATTTTGGTTGATAGGGATACACCTGTCAGCGAAGCTCTTGTGCAAAGTTGGGAAATGACCAAAGGTTATGCTTGGCCAATATATTCAGTGATCTTAGTTGGTATTTTATGGAGTTTGACCGGAGCCATACCCCTTGTAGGAGCCATAACTAGTTTCTTGCTGGCCGTGGCTTACTCTGTGGCGCCGGCTTTGCGGTACCGAGAACTCAACAAAAGACGTTCCCCATCCACCACCACCTCCTCCTCTAAAGCCTAAGCCTGTTGGCATAGCAGTTCAAAATAACGAGTGCTGCCAAAGGGTATTTTTTGTTTGATTTTGGTTTTACTATCAGCACTGATGGCGAAGGTAATAGTATGGTTTCCGAATCGGCGGTTAACTTCGTCTACCGCTTCAGTCAGCCAAATCTCTTTATTAACCTCTTCTAAGATACTTACCTGGTTCATGTTGGAGGTTTCCAGCAGATAACAGCTCACGCCCATCTCTACCACGTAGTCCAGATTGGGGTGTTTATTAAAAAGTAGCGTGGCCCGACGATAAATTTCGGCGTCGGTAAAAAAGCTGCTTTTAAAGGCTTTGCGGCTATGCCAGTAGTCGCCACTTTTATATCGGATATAAACGTTCATACCTCTGGCGCATAAACCCTTATAACGCATTTTCAGGCCGGTGCTTTCGCATAAGTGGGCCAGGCGGCTGCGTACCTTTTCTTCACTGGCTTGGTAGTCATCCATCACGAACTGCCGGCCGATCGTTTTGGTGGACCATTCGTGGTCATCTACTTCCCAACCGCGCAGCCGCTGGTGCCAGTCTTCACCACAAACGCTCTTAAAAACATGTCTTTTCAGCAGCTCTGACGGCGCGTCCAAAAACTGCAGCGGAGTCATTATACCGTGGGCGTTAAGGCGGGCCTCGTTTTTATCAGCGATGCCGGTTAAGTCGGTCAGTTTAAGCTCCGCCATGACTCTGCGCAGGTTTTTATGCTCGATTACGTCCAAGCCGTCGGGTTTATGTAAGCCCGCGGCGGTTTTAGCCAAAAAGCGGTTAGGCGCGATGCCGATGTTGCAGCGCATCCAGCAGCCAACATCTTCCTTCAAGCGCCGCTTTATTTCATGACCGACATCCGTTAGCGGGCGGGCATTTACTGCCTGCCGGGTGCCATGAAAATCAATTACGCCCTCATCTATGCTTTTCATGGTTACATTAGGCGAGTAGCTTTTCATAATATTAACCAGTTTTGTATAAGCATAGTGATATTTAGGCGGGTCGGTCTCTAGAGTTACTATTCCTGGCGCTAAAATACGGGCGTCCATAAGTCCCATGCCAACTTTTACACCGAGGGCCTTGGCTTCATAGCTGGCGGCGATAACGCAGGCATTTTTAGTGAGGCGATTGGTAACAGCCACCGGGCGGCCCCGCAGTAGCGGCCTGGCTTGCTGCTCCACGGTGGCAAAACAGCTGTTCAGGTCGATATGCATTACCTGTGGAGTTTCGGGGTTAGGCGTAGACTGCACTGCCTAATCCCGGCTGGGCCTTGGCTTGCATGTCGGCTATGTATACCAACACCCAGTCCAGAGTTTCGGCGTCAAACTCTAGACGGTAGTCGGCGGTACCATCGGTCATATCAAACACGTGGATCATGCGCGAGCCTTTTCGGACTGGGTGCAACATACCAGTTTCGGTAAAGTTTATGCTTCGGCCGCCAAACTCCATGCGCTTTGGGAAGCACTTCAGACGCTGACCGGCATTCCTGAAGTAAAAAGCCACTACACTTACGGTCTTGTTAATTTGTACTACGTTTTCCATTGTTCTTCTCCTGAAGCTTAGAGTAATAAAAAGAGGGCTGCACAACTGTTAGGATTGTCAGCAAACGGCTTTTTTTATAGGAGAAGTTTCTTTAGGATAAGTACAAATTACCGTTTCTAAATTTGTACCGTTTACTAAACGAAACTGATGGGGGATCGGCATTGACCAATGTATACCGCCCAAGTGTTTTATAAGTCTGTACGGAGGAATCCCGGTTTATCGGGAAGCCCATACATGGCTACCAATTATTATAAACCCGCCAAATTGCTTATGCAACGTAAAAATTTAATAAATTTACGGCATTTTCATATTAGAAGTTAAACGCTTTTTTAAACTAACAGTAACTAGCCAGAGGCGCGGTTTGAGGCACAAAAACTCTGATTATACTGTGGGTGATTAGACACCTTCACAGGGAGAAAAATCAGCTATCGACCCAGGCTCCGTGTAACGAGGATGATTTCCGCCATCGCCCTGCGGGTAATCTTTGCCATCATTGTCAATGTACTTGCTTGCGCTTACGCAAATTGCTGCCGATTTACCTTCGATAGCAGGAATATTATCAATAAAAACACCGTACTGCTTTGTCGGTAGTTTGTCTGCCAAGTTATTAAGGCTGCTCTTCATTTTGTCCGATGTGTCGATGTTGTCGACAGAAAGACGAGCAGTTACTGAAGGAGTATAGTCGGTACTCCCTGCTTCATCCGATTGTGGGCTACAGGATGTATCCATATTGGCAACCGTATAACCAGGAACAGCCATAATATTTGCTTTAACTTCTTGGGCAAACTGATCACATAGTTTTGAGGCTTTGGCAGGACTGATTTGCCCGAAAAATATGACATTCCATGCAATGTAACCTGCTACAAACAACATGACACAAAGAACTATCAATTTAATTTTTTTGTGTTTCATGAATACAATATACAGCCAATCAATAAAATAAGTTCGCTGGAGCTAAAGAAAAATGCTCTTTGGGAGTCATCTTTTTGGTGGGGATGAAAGGACTTGAACCTTCACGCCTTTCGGCACTAGTTCCTAAAACTAGCGTGTATACCAATTTCACCACATCCCCGCGTCAGGATAAGCTAACAGAGTAATTTTACTTGTTTTTACGGTAAAACACCAACTGGGAGTCACCGTATTTTTTATCACTGATAATCGAGCAGGTGTCAAAAGCCGGTGGCAACTCATGGCCGGGCCAAGACACCACCACCAAACCGCCCGCTTTGGCATGCTTGGTAAGCTTGCTTAGAAGATTAATCTGCAAGTCCTGATACGGCGGGTCCAGCAGTAAGACGTCAAACTGTTTGGTCTGATTATGTGAGCTCCAGCTGCCGGCATCGGCGTTAATAGCTTTAACTTGGCCACCTAGTTTTAACTCTTTAATACTGTCTGTGATCGCTTTGTGCGAACCGCGTTTTTGTTCGATGGCTATCGCGCTTTTCGCGCCACGACTTACAGCCTCAAAACTAAGCGCGCCGCTGCCAGCCATGGCATCCAAAACAGTCAAACCTTCTATGTCACCCAGCATATTAAATAATGCGCCGCGGACTTTATCGCTCATAGGATGCGAATGGTGCCCCGGCGGGTCATGGAATATCCGACCCTTAAACGCACCGGCAATAATTCTCATAATCTGGCCTCCTGTCTTCTATTAACTATAAACTATTGGGTTAATTCAAGTTGGTGACGGCCCGGAGGGTTGAAACCCTAAGGTCAAGATGCGGATATTTTTTTAGACTTTCTTTGCGGTCTATGAAGTCTTGGGCGGCATTCCTGGCAGCGGCGATAAGCTTTATATCCGTAAGCTCTGCGACCCGTAGGTCTAGGGCACCATGCTGCATAGAGCCATATATGGCCCCCGGGCCGCGTAGCTGCAAGTCTAGTTCTGCCAACTTAAAGCCGTCACTGATGGTTTCTAAAGCTCTTAGGCGTTGGCTGGGTGCTCGGCTGTCACTGGGCATCAGGTAGCAATAGCTTTGGTGCTCACCGCGCCCCACCCGTCCGCGTAATTGATGGACTTGGGCTAATCCGAAACTTTCCGCTCCCTCGAGAAGCATTATGGTAGCGTTTGGTACATCCACGCCAACCTCAATCACCGTGGTACTGACTAAGATATCGTACTCATGCGCCACAAACTTTTTCATCACGGTGTCTTTTTCGGCCGACTTCATCTTGCCGTGTAACAAACCCACTTTACGGTGTTTAAAATCATGCTTGGCCAGTTGTTCGTAAACTTCTTCTACGGATACTCCGCCACTGGTTTCAGTGTCTAGTATCAACGGGCAGACCACGAACATCTGCTGTCCTGCTTGTAGTTGCTTATCAATACCGGCATATAAGGTTTTACGTGAATTCGGTGAAGCGACTTTGGTGATGATTGTTTGGCGGCCCGGCGGCAGCTCATCTAATACCGAGATATCTAGCTCGCCGTATAAAGTAAGCGCTAGGCTGCGCGGAATCGGCGTGGCGCTCATATGCAGCACGTGCGGCATGTGGCCGGCCTTGGCTTGCAGTTTTTTGCGTTGCTCGACGCCGAAGCGGTGTTGCTCATCGATAATTACCAAGCCAAGTTTATGCATATCAACTTTTTCACTTATTAAGGCGTGTGTGCCGACCATGAACTTAATGTCGCCGTTTTTGATACGTTTGTGAGCATTTGCTTTTTGTTTAGGCGTCAGCCCGCCAATCAGCAAACTGACCTTGTCGCCCTGGCCAATACTGTTCATCAGCTTATATATCGTATCGGCATGTTGCCGGGCCAAAATCTCGGTCGGCGCCATCAACGCTACCTGGAAACCCTGCTCGATAGCCATCAGCGCCGCCATGGCAGCCACCATCGTTTTTCCTGAGCCTACATCACCCTCAATCAATCTGTTCATCGGCTGAGTTTTTTCCAAGTCCTGGTAAATCCGCCATATCACCTTGCGCTGGGCGTTGGTCAGCTTAAAAGGCAAACTACCCACGAAGTCTTTAGCCAGTTTTTGTTTGAAGGGAATTGCCAGGGCTTTGCCTTTAGCAAATTCGTACTTGTTGAGCAGGGCTGCCAGAGTCAGTTCGAATATTTCTTCAAAACCTAGACGGCGTTTGGCCTTATTCAACTCTGAAGCGGATGATGGAAAATGCATTTCGGTGACTGCCTGGCCATAAACCACCAGTTTCTGTCTGTCTGTCAGCCACTTTGGCAGGTGTTCATCAAGATTCTTAACCGACTTGATAGCCTGTAGCACCAGTTTGCGGATAGCCGAGGATTTTAACCCCTTGGTTTCGCGATAAATCGGCACTATGCGGGCCGTATTGACCGGAAAATCACTGGCTAGCTCAATAGAGGGATTCAAGATACTAAATCGGCTACGCCTTAAAGCGTACTCTCCGCCGATAAAATAAGTAACCCCGGCCTTTATAGCCCCGGCGCGGTATGTCTGGTTGAACCATATCAACCGGACGCTGCCGGTTTCATCGCTGGCCATGGCTTCAGTGATATGCATGCCCCGCCGGACATATCGCCCGATTACTTGGCTAATCTTTGCCTCAACCGTTACTACCCCTGGATGTAGCTTATCAACGGTGCTTATATGCGAGTAATCCTCGTAGCGGCGCGGATAATAGGTTATAAGGTCACCAACGCTGTGCACTCCAAGAATAGCCAGTTTTTTAACTAGCTCCGGACCCGCCCCCTTAAGCTCGATTACGGGTGAGTTAACAGTCACTAATTAAAGTGTAACAAGTATCA
>JACRBB010000026.1 GCA_016234585.1 Candidatus Saccharimonadota bacterium | reverse complement strand
GTAACAGCCGTCCGTTTTGAAAATCACCAGCTTCAAACACCTCCCGGCTTACATTCTGACCATTGATATAAACGGCGCCGCTTTGGAGCAGGCGGCGGGCGTCAGAGTTAGAAACGGCCAATTTTGTCTGAACCAGTGCCTCTATGATAGGACCGCCAATATTCGTGGTGAACGACGGGACTTGTTGGCGGATCTTTTCCAATTCATCTGCTCCCGCCTCCGAAATAGATGCTTGACTTGTTAAGTATTTTGTGACTGATTGGGACTGGTTCGAGCTTTCCCCGCCGTGGACAAGCTGGGTAAGTTCTTCAGCCAGGGCGGTCTGGGCTGTTCGGGCCGCCGGATTGGCCTTTTGGGCAGCTACTAACTGTTCTATCTCTTCTTTTGACTTTAAGCTGTAGTACTTCAAATAGTCATCTATGCTGGCGTCGTCAGTATTAATCCAAAATTGGTAAAACTGAGTCGGTGTAGTTTTTGCCGGGTCCAGCCAAACCGCTCCGGCTTCGGATTTGCCAAATTTTTTGCCCGTGGTTTTGTCTATTACCAGCGGCATACTAAAAGCGTGTGTTTCTTTGGCTTCTTTTTTACGTATCAGCGACACGCCGGACAGCATATTGCCCCACTGGTCAGAGGCGCCAATCTGTAATGAAACATCGTTATTCTTGTGCAAATACCAATAGTCGTAACCCTGAATTAGGGAGTAGCTAAACTCGGCATAGCTGATACCAGAGGCTCCCTCGCCCATCCGTTCCGTTATAAAATCCCTCTGCAAAAGTTCGGTCATTGAGAAGTTTTTGCCAACATCCCTTAAAAAATCCAGATAGCTGATGTCTTTAAACCAGTCGTAATTATCCACCAAGGTAAATTCTTTACTGCCAAACAATTTTTTAATCTGAGTACTGATAGCCTCGACATTGCGCGTAACGTCTTCACGAGATTGCAGTTGCCGTTCTTCTTCTTTGCCGCCCGGGTCGCCTATCAAACTGGTAGCGCCACCAACTAATAGTATGGTTTTCCAGCCAGCATCTATTAACCGTCGGGCCAATACTAACACGGCCAGATTGCCTACTGTCAGGCTGTCACTGGAACAATCTACTCCTAAATAGAAAACCTTG
>JACRBB010000025.1 GCA_016234585.1 Candidatus Saccharimonadota bacterium | reverse complement strand
GAGGCGAAAAAAAACGCCAGGCTGGGCGGGTTCTCTTTTTGGGTATAGGTCAATATTAAGGTGTAAAGAGGGCCAACCAAGATGCCCACCGCCGCCAATATCAACCCTTTTCGCATAACTATCGGGTGTTTGCGGAAGACTAGCTTTACATCTTCTTCGTCGAACTGTTCTTTGAAGTATTTTGGCTTGGTTTCGGGTGCTTCTTGATCTTCGTTTTTGTTGGTCTTTTCGCTCATGCTATCTATTGTAGCGAAAAATAACTAAAATAGGTTACACGCCCCTGTAGTTCAATGGATAAAACAACTCCGTCCTAAGGAGAAGCTAGAGGTTCGAATCCTCTCGGGGGCACCAAAAAATTATGGGTGGAGTTCGTCTTTGGTAAACCAAAGGTTGATTTCGAACTCGGCTTCTTCTTTATCACCTGAGGCGTGAACTAGGTTAAGAATAGGCCGTTTTTCTTTGTTAGCCAGCGTAGGAGTATCGTTAGAGTAATCTCCGCGGATCGTACCAGCTTCCGCTTTGGCGGGAACGGTGTGGCCGGTCATTTTCCGGACTTCCGATATGGCGTTAGGCCCTTGAAGGACCATGGCCATAACCGGTCCGGAAGTAATAAAACCAACCATCCACCCCTGTATCTTAAGACCAATCTCATGCGGATCTTTAGTCCCTAAATCGGCGTGCGGATCTATGCCCTCCTCTTTATAAGTCTCTAGGGTTTTATTACCCATGCCCTCGATAAATTCGCGGCGCTCCGGTGGGTAATGCTTATTAGCCAAGTCTTTTGTGGGGGTAACCATTTTTGCGGCGACAAGTTTTAGGTCGGCTTTTTCAAAACGGCTAATAATTTCACCGACCAGACCCCTCGAAACGGCGTCGGGTTTTAGTAATACTAATGTTCTTTCCATACGTTACAAAGGATTATAACAGATTGGGATGTTCATGCAAATTGAATACCTTTATTATTCGTTTATAGACTGTCGCACAATATTTTACACTCTGTTACAATTAGGCTTATGCTCTATGAAGATGCCGTATCGAAATTCTTGGAATATTTGGAGTTAGAACAGAATCGCTCTAAAAAGACGATCCAAAATTACAGTCATTACCTTACCCGCCTTTCCGACTTTGCCGGCGATATCAAGCTTGCCGACCTTAACGTAGAGCTAATCCGCAAGTGGCGGCTGTGGCTCAACCGTTTGGGCACCAATACCTCCGACGAGCTGTCCACGACGACTCAAAATTATCACCTGATAGCCCTAAGGAGCTTTTTACGATTTTGCGCTAAACGGGAGCTGCCGGCCCTGTCGGCCGACAAGATAGAACTGGCCCGCACCACCCGGCCCCAAGTAACGTTCTTGACCCCCGAGGAACTGGGCAGATTAGCAGCCCAACCAAAAACAGATAACCAAAACGGTTTGCGTGACCGGGCAATTATAGAACTTCTGTTTTCCAGTGGCCTTCGGGTATCTGAGCTGGTTGGATTAGACCGTGACCACATTAACCTGAAGCGCAGAGAGTTCATGGTCCGCGGCAAGGGGCAAAAAGACCGGCCGATTTTTATCAGTCCCGAGGCCGCCAGCTGGATAGCCAAATACCTTGATATGCGTAACGATAACACCAAACCTCTATTTATAAGATACAGCGGCAGTAAAAAGGTGGATTTATCCGGCGATTATAAGCGCTTGACCGCCCGCAGCGTGCAGCGGATGGTGGCTCGCTATGCCCTGCTGGCCGGAATCACTAAACACGTTTCACCCCATACTTTGCGCCATAGTTTTGCTACCGATTTACTGATGAACGGGGCCGATTTGCGCTCCGTCCAGGCCATGTTAGGCCACAGCAACATTGCTACTACCCAAATTTACACCCACGTGACCGATCCTCACCTAAAAGCTGTGCACGAGAAATTCCACCGGCAAAAAGGCTCTTAGTAAACTAAGGACTAATGCCTTCTGTACAGGCTGCCGAATCGGAGCCACCGGAAGAATCATCCACTGTGACTGAACCGGTAGTCAATTGTCGGATACGCTTGCAAACTGTCTCGGCGGTTCTGAGCCCGGCTTCTGGCCCCTTAAAATCGGAACCGATTTCGCCACTGCCATTAAGGGTTAAAGGCACGCGGGCGCTGATACGCCTCAGCACATCGTTCCCCTTACCCGTAGAGTCTATGGCAGCTTGGGCACCAACTAACGCTACTGGGTCGAGCCGCACAGATTGAGCTCCCATAAGACTTACAACCGTGTCAGAGTATAGACTAGTGACCTTTACCACGTAGTGTTCGGCGCGATATTCTTGGCCCCTAAAACCCTGTATGTGCCTCAGACACCCGAATGGAGGGGGGTGCCTGGGGTCTTCTTGGTCCGGATTAACCTGGTTAGTGCTCAAGGATGCGCTACCGCCTGGTCCATCATAGGAATCTGGTAAACAGTTTAAAATGGAGTTGCAGCGATAGGTCGGGTTACCTCGTGGACCCGGGTAATTAACAGCCGCGTGATCGATACTTTTGTGACTGTCGTCACACTGGCCAGAAATTATCGCGCCGTTATTATCATGGTAATCTACCGGTGTAATGCGTTTATTCTTATCAGCTGATGCTACCTGGTCAGGATACAAGAAGAAAGTCCTGGCATTTCTTGCGGTTAAGACCCTGTCGTCCAATGGAACAGGAGGATTACCGGAACTACCACCCGTGTTATATTGAAGCATGACAGGGTAGATGCTAACCTTTAGCGCGCCAGTCGCCGGTCTGCCGGCAGAGTCAACCCAAGCCGAAACAGGCGTAAAATCTCTTTTACCGACGGGCCGATAATTATCGCTCGGAGACGTTCCGTCTTTCTGCCAGCTGATTAGTATGCTGGCTAGTTTTTCCTGGTCAAAGCTAAACACTTTACTCTGACCCGCCTTGATATTATAAATCAGCGCTGCTGGTTCGGTATCTATGAGTACACAGCTATACTGGGCATTGCCTTTCTCGGTCGCGTCAGAAAGGTTAAAGTTGAGTTTGCTTCTGCTGTCGTCACACGTGGTTAGGTCTGCGTCCTTTATGTCACCGCTACCCTTTTTTTGGTTTATATAGCTAATAGCATCGTTTACGCCTGATTCGGCGGCGTAATAGCTTTGAACTCCTAGTTGTTTATCCAAAGCTTCACGAGTCTCGCGGTTCATCAGCCGCGCAAAGCCAATTGTCACCAAAGAAATCAATATAACCAGTATGCTAACCACCATAATAGACACGATGCCTTGTTGGTTGGCACTCAAACTGGGCCGTTTTATGTTCATCTTAGGAACTCCCTCCCCTTAGTATAGACGTATTTATGTCAGCGGTGGCGCAAAACTGCGTACCAGCGGTGGCGCCCTTGCAAAGCGCGTTATCCGCCTGGGGGTTATCAAGCAATTGGTTGTCGCCGTAAGCTATGTGGATATCCAGTTCGCACAATCTGTTAATAGCAATGGAGCTACAGGTTACGTTTAACTTGCTAACGCGCATCTTTTGGCCCAGCAACTCTTGGATATTAGTCGGACTATTACCCGGAGAAATCGGGTCAGCACAAGCTGAAGTTACATCACCTCTTCTAAGTCCGAAATCGTTCTTAGGGTTATTTATCGGATCATTGTCGAAAATAACTCCACGCATAAAGTAATAGACGTGATTCCCGATACAGAAATATAAGATACGATTATCGGATGCCGATGTTTTAGTGGTTGTAGCAACGGCGACCTGCGAGGCGCGAATATCGATTGATAGGCTATCAGCGATGGATCTTATGGTGTTTTCTGTCCTAGATATCGTCATACCCTTGTAGAAAGTCCGACCAATCTGCAAAAAACCACCCAGGGTCATGAGTAGTATTACACTAAATACTACCGTGGCAATCATTAATTCCACGATAGTAAAGCCCTGTTCTTGACGATACCTCATTGCGTTACCGTCCTGTAGTATATATCCACGCTTTCGGTGGTGCCCGTGCCAACTCTTTCCCATGTAGCTGAGAACTTAAAGGTTTTGGCGTTGGGATCACTGTCTGTGTAGATTGTGCTGAGATGATAACGGCCACCTCCGTCAGGATGGTCAGAGTCCACATCACACGGTTTGCCGATATCCGTGGTAAGTTTTTTGGTTACAACTTTAGTGGAAGCGTCGATTATCAGGCAATACTTGCCTGCCGCGGCAGTTACGTGGTAGGTATTATTAAAGTCTGTTACCGTGCTGCTTTCTTTGGCGCTTTTGAGCCTTTCTATCTGGCCCTGCACATAATTTACCGCTTCGGTGTGTTCACGGGCCGCAATACCCGCCTGCAAACTCCGATTGGTTAATAAGTAGGCCGCGCCAAGCACAAAACCAATTATGGTGATGCTTAGCAGCACCTCGACTATAGTGTCGCCTCGGGCGCCTGTTCGTTTAGCTTGATTTGACACGTTATTCCCCATTATTAACAGCTCACAAAATCAACCTTAGTTTGTATGCCTGCGGAGCCACTGCTGACGGTAAGTTTAGCCGTTTGGTTACTTGTAGCGCTTTTAAAACACATAATCCAATTGGTAAATACGTTTGGTAAAACGGGAGCGGAAGGGTTAAGACCACCACATCCGGACCTGTTAAGTATTAAGCAGCTATAGGTAGTTCCGTTTGGGGATGAGTTTGGGCTTGTAGGACCATATAAAAACGTATTTCTATCTACATTGTTTGGATATTGGTAACTTATCAGTGATGTGGATTTATTGGCGTCGAGGTCTGTGCTAGTTTGTGAAAGATCAACATAAAAACCGGCCATGGCGCTTCTATTGGGGCTGCTGTCGTTACATGAACTGATGTCTTTGCAGGCAGAAGTTATCTTAGTTCCAAAGGGCAACGCATAGGTTTCAACCAAGCTAGTCGTAGGTGTGGGGTTAGCGTCCGAAAACGAAGGCACTAAGATTGTTTGACTGCCACCAGTAACCCCAGTTACTGGCACCTCCTCTGTGCGGCGACCTAAAATACTATAGACACCCAACGTATCATCCACATCACCGGGGTTAGTATGAAACTGCAGAGCTTTACCCAAAAAAATGCAATTTTCATTAGTACCAACAGATTTGGTACTACCACCGAGCAATTGGGTTATGCTGGGACGATCGTTGCCAGCCAAATCCCTGACAAGCTTGCATGAATACTTATCTGTGCTCGGAAAATAACTAGCCGATACTTCATCGACATACTGCTGTACCTTGGAGTCGATATCACGAATGCTTTGCGTAAACTGGGTTCGCCCCTGCTGCCCCTGTATAAGCGCTACGGCCGAGATAAATAGGACACCGGAAACAGCCAAAAAAATCATTACCTCTATAAGAGTATACCCGCCAACTCTGTCCATGAGCATAATTATATACCATAAGCGTAATTAACATAACAGATTAGATTTTATAATCCGAGGATACTTTTATACCAATCTATGATTGGGGACCCAAAAAGCAACGCTATACCTGTAGCAATTATCAGAAACGGCCCATATGGCAGCTTGCTGCTCATAGTCTTTTTACCAGTTATAAGACCCGGTAAAGCGACTAGGCTGCCCAGGAGTGAGGCTATGAAGATCATGGCTGCGCTTTTGGCTGGATCTGCCAGCAGTGTACCCGTAATTAGCCCTAGCCGTACGTCCCCAAAGCCTATCCACTGACCCCTTGATACTTGGAACATCAGCCAGAAAACTCCGCTGGATATTACCAAGCTGAAGACTAAAAGCCAAAAACTGTGGGCCTTGCCCTCCGCGAAAAAGACAATATAAGAAAGTCTTCCTATAAGCGCCACGAAAAATGTGGGATGGACGATTCTATTGGGCAGTAACATCCACCTTAAATCGTAAACCAGCAGAGCTATCAGCCCGACGGAAGACACCAGCCAGGTTATGAAAAGCAGCCAAGTGCCAGTATTATCTAGGGTTACCGGCCAAAACACGTAGGAGCCGACAAAAATAAGCGCTGTAGCTATCTCGACAACCGGATATTGCCAGGAAATTGGCTTTTTACAGTAGCGGCATTTCCCTCTTAGCCAAAGCCAGCTAAGTACTGGGATCAGGTCGGCGGTGGCCAACTGGTGTTTACAGTGCACACACATCGAACGGCCGCGCAGGATGGATAATTTTTGCCTGGCGGCTTTGCTTTTAGCCTTTTCCTGTTGATACACACGCCAAATTAGAGCGTTAACAAAACTGCCAAGACCCAAGCCAGCCACTATCAGCAACAGAATAATCATTAGACCTTATGGTAACAAAAAAACCACCCAATTGCTTGGGTGGTTTTAAATTGCTAGCTTTTTAGGCTAAACGCACTGAGGGTCGCCGCCACCACCAGATTTTTCAACCTGGTAGGTAACCGTGAAGGCTCTAGTACCACCTCCAAACGTGGCAGCGTTGCTATTACAGGTGGCGTTACTAAGAACCACCATATCATCAAGAGTTGTAGCGGCATTCGTGCAAACTGCTGTACCAGCACATGCCTTAAACGTATTACCAAAAACACTGGGCTTGTTCATTATAGAAAAATTGTCATTCGTAAGATCAAGACCTCCTGCTCCAAGAGCTGTAGGAAGCTGACCGTTATGGTTAGCTACATATTCGTTCACCAAGCCCGCTAAGTGACTGGCGTCGTTCTTGCGCTGTGTGTTGCGGCTATTACGCTGCAAGGC
The DNA here is from genome assembly GCA_016234585.1 of Candidatus Saccharimonadota bacterium. GTDB lineage: Bacteria > Patescibacteriota > Saccharimonadia > Saccharimonadales > UBA10212 > 21-14-0-10-47-8-A. The sequence continues at coordinate 2,135 of JACRBB010000025.1, read as the reverse complement.
CGGCACCGCCAAGAAGACAATTAAAATAATCAAACCGGCAATGGCCAACACTATCATCACTTCGATGATGGTGAAGCCCTCGTCCTTCTTCTTTCCGTACAGTTCTTTGATACTCATGATCTTTGCAAATGCCCCCTTTGCGTGTTTTGTTGTATTGATGCTTGTGCTTATCTTATGGCTACATAATAGAGTGCCTCTTTATAAAACGCAAGCTATTCTCTACCTTATAATATTCTTCCCTACCAGACCATAAATCGGCAACAAGATCGCCGCCACGATAATCAGCGCCATAACACCCATAATAACCATTAAGACCGGCTCGATAATGGTCGATATGGCCTTAATCTCGTTATCTACCTCTTTCTCGTAATAATCGGCGGTTTTGCCGAGCATGGTCTCTAGCGCGCCCGATTGCTCGCCGATGCGTATCATGTTGGGCACTAGCTCTAAAAAGTTTGGATCTCCTACTAACGTTTCAGATAGGGCCTTACCACCCTTGACCTTTTCGGCGGCAGAATCAATAGACTTAGAAATGTGTACGTTATCGACCGCCTCTGAGGTAATACTAAGCATTTGCAGCAGTGGAACTCCGCTGGCAACCAATGTGGTACCGGTACGCGCGAAGCGGGCCATGTAAAGCTTCATGAACAGCGGGCCGATTGGCCAAGCCCTCATCTTAAATTTATCTATCACTAGCTTGCCTGGGCCGGTACGGGCCCAGCGGGTAGTTACGAAAGTGATTATTATCAGCAGTATGATAACTACCCACCAGAAGTGAATCACAAAGTGGGATACGCTCAACAGCATCTGAGTTATGAACGGCAGCTTAACGCCGGGCAAACCTTTATAAATTTCCTGGACCTGCGGCAAAACTTTAACCAACATAAAGCCCAGTACGCCCACCATTACCAGCAGCACGATGGCCGGATAGGTCATGGCGCCACGAACCTTTGCTAAGATTTCGGCGTCCTTCTCTTGTTGGTCGGCAAGCCGTTCCAGAGCTTTGTCCAACGTACCAGAGGTCTCGCCGGCAGCCACCAAACTAACGTAAACACGGTTGAAGGTGGCCGGAAATTTTCCTAAGGCTACCGAGAACGCCGAACCGGCTTCGACATCGGCCACAATTTTTTGAATGATGGCCCGCAAAGACTTGCTAGTGGTTTGTTTATCAACGGTCCGCAAGCTCTGCACCAAAGGCAGACCAGCGTTAATTAGCGTTGAAAGTTGCCGGGAAAAAATTACTTTGTCTTTGGTCCTTACACGGTTCAAAAAACTTCTGCCCGGCGCACTACTGGCTACAATGGGTGTTATTTCCAGCGGAGCTAGCCCCTGGGCTGTAATAGCCTGGGCCGCCGATTTTTCGTCTTGGGCCTGGACCTCGGAGCTAACTCTTTTTCCGTCAACGGGATTCCGGGCCGTAAATTTATATGTCAGCACGTTAGGACCTCATCAGCCGATCAAGCTCTTCAGGATCCACGGCGTAGTTTTTGGCTTCATCGTAACTTATGACGCCGCCATGAATCATATTTACCAAGGTCTTGTCCATGCTCTGCATACCATATTCGGCCCCGGTCTGGATTACGGCTTCCAACTGGTGGTTCTTACCTTCGCGGATTATATTGCGGACTGCCGGATTGGCTATCAAAACTTCGGCTGCCGCTACCCGGCCGCCACCGAGCGCCGGAATCAGACGCTGCGAACAAATGGCCATTAAGATGTTGGCTATCTGCGAACGGACCTGAGGTTGTTGGTGCGGTGGAAAGACGTCAATCATGCGGTCGATACTCTGGCTGGCGCCGTTGGTGTGCAAGGTGGCAAATACCAGATGACCTGTTTCGGCGATGGTGATCGCCGCGGCTATGGTTTCCAGGTCACGCATCTCGCCAATAAGTACAACGTCGGGATCCTCACGCAAGGCTGAGCGCAAAGCCGCCGAAAAACTATAGGTATCATAATGGACTTCACGCTGCACGATAACCGAACGTTTGGAGGCATGGGTATACTCAATCGGGTCTTCTACGGTTATGACGTGCAGAGCCCGCTCGGTGTTAATTTTATTGACCAAGGCTGCCAAAGTGGTCGACTTGCCCGAGCCGGTGGGTCCGGTTACCAAAACCAGTCCGCGTGGATACTCG
>JACRBB010000024.1 GCA_016234585.1 Candidatus Saccharimonadota bacterium | reverse complement strand
CTTGTTGGTCAGCGCGTTAAGTTTGGTTAAGATTTCGTCTTTGTCGGCGTCTGACACCCTTGGGTAATGCTCAGCTGCCAGTTGGCTGACTGGCAAGAAACCGCGGATACCTTCCATCTCAATAAGTAGGCCACCTCGGTTAGCGTCGTAAGGTGTAACTTCAACTATTTCTTGGGCTTCAAACAGTCTTTGCAGCTCGCCCCAACCGCGATCTTTGGCTGCCCGCTTCATGCTCAGCAGCGCGTAGCCCTCGTCCAGTTCCGGGTCTACCACGCTGGCGGTAATACTATCGCCTTCGTTCAGCGGGGTTTGCCCGACTTCGCGGCGAAAAATAACGCCAACACCGTTAGGCCCCAGGTCCACCCAAACTTCGTGTTTACGAACAGATGTAACGGTGCCCTCTACGGAATCACCTACTTTAAGCTGCTTGACGTCATACGACGCCAGCAACTCATCCATTGTTGTCGCACCAGTACTTTTTGACATGATAAAGTTCATGCCTCCTTTAAAATATATTTCCATTCGGAAACCCTGTTTTTGCCGAGGCTGGCTTTAAACTGAAGTTCCCGATTAGATTAACTCTATTGTAAGGTGTAAATGACAAATTGTCCAGCTATAAGCTTTTAGCCATTGGCTAATAGCTTTATACTAAGTTTTATGTATTTGGGGATAGATATTGGGGGCAGTAAAACCCTGCTGGCAGTTTTTACCAATGATGGCAAGCTGTCAAAAGAGCATAAATTTGCCACCAACCCCGATTATCGACGCTTTTTGGATGATTTGGCGGCTGCCCTAAAATCTAATTTCGCGGACTTTGAGTTTGATTATGCTTGCTGCGCTGTGCCTGGACGTGTCAATCGTAAGGCCGGCATAGCCGAAGATTTTGGCAATTTAAAGTGGCATAACGTAGCCATTAAAAACGACGTTGGAAGGCTTGTATCGGCTCCGATATTGGTAGAAAACGACGCCAAGTTGGGCGGTTTAAGCGAAGCACTATTAGTTCATAAAAAGTATAAAAAAATACTATACGTGACTATTAGCACCGGAATCGGTGGCGGAATTATCATTAATGGTAAGATTGATCCGGTTTTAGCTGACATGGAACCGGGCCATATGCTGCTGGAACATGACGGTAAATTAAAAAAATGGGAAGACTTCGCCTCGGGACGGGCGTTTCGTGAAAAGTACGGTAAACTAGCCAGCGAAATTAATGACCAAGCCATATGGAAAAGTTTTGCGGCTAACATCGCCCTAGGTTTAGAAGAATTACTGGCTATCATCCATCCGGACGTAGTTATTATTGGCGGCGGTGTGGGCGCGCATTACGAAAAATTCGGTAAGTTCTTAGACGAAGCAATGAAGAAGAATGAAAGCGATATGGTTAAAGTCCCCCCTATAATTAAAGCTCAGCGGCCCGAGGAGGCCGTAATTTATGGCTGTTACGAATATGTTAAGCAAAATGCCTGAGACTCCTCGGGAAGAGCAGCCCGAGCATCGGATTCATTCCGTGCCCGGCGCGATGAGAAACTCCGAAGGGGTGTCTCATAAGGCGGAGCGTTAGCGGAGCCGCATTTATGGCTGTTACGATTTCATTAAAAGCTCAAGCTAAGGCATTTATTAGTCAACTCCGTCTGGACTATCCGGACTTTAAGTTTGAGCCAGGCGCTCAGGAACACTGGTCGCCGCGTTCAAAAACTGTGACTTACAACTTAAACCAACCGTTGCGCGAGCTGCGATACGGCGTTTTGCACGAGTTGGCCCATGCCCTGCTGGGTCATGCCGACTACCAAAACGATTTTGAGTTATTAAAACTTGAAGCTAACGCCTGGGATATGGCTTCCGAAATCGGCCATCGCTACCATGTTGATATCGGCAGCGACCATATCCAGAACTGCCTGGATACTTACCGGGATTGGCTGCACCGGCGTAGCGCCTGCCCCAACTGCGGCATGCACGTTTTGCAAAAGGACTCAGCCAGCTACCACTGTTTTAATTGCCAAACCAACTGGAAAGTCAGCCCTGGGCGGTTTGTCCGCTCGTACCGGCGCAAACAAAAACAACCCGCTCCTTAAAAGGAACGGGTTGTTTTCTCTCACAAGAACTTTATTATTGTTTGTCTGCAGTAACTTTTTTGCCGCGGCGGCTAATTCGGCCACCCTTGGCGCCAGCTTGGCGGGCCAATTCGCGGTTGGCGTAAAAACCACCGGTGCGGCCTAGTTTACCACCCATAGAACCGATACGAGCGTAAAAATCAGCGCCGTACTTGGTGCGGTTGGTTGCAGCGGCTTTAGCGCCACCTTTTTTTGTTCCAGCCATGTTGAAACTCCTTAACTTAATAATGTTTTTGGTTAAACAAAAAAGGCCTCTCCCACCGGAAAGATCCTCTTTTAATTTCCCCTGAACTACGCTTATGGTATCACTTCATTGTACTAATGTCAATAACCATTCAAGATAGAAAATATTCACAAAACCTAAGGGCATAGTTGGCGCGGCTGCACCTCGCTCGACTTTTAGCTTTCGACTTTTTATGGCTCATCAGTGTAAATACACATTTACAGAGCTAATAGAACAAGGAGGCCAGCGGGAGGGGCGGTTTCCCGCCCCTCCGCGGCTGCTTCACCGGCTGCGATCCTGAACCAGCTGCCCTCTGGGGGGCCTGGAAGTCGGGAAGTTGTTGTAGGTCCCCCTGAAGAAGCGCAGGTCAGCCAGCTCGGGGTGATCCGCCATCAGGTCCGAAGGAAGACTGCCCCAGAACTGGCAGTTGAACCCCTGCCCGTCCAGAAGACGGACTCCGGAGATGTAGACCTTGACCCACACTTCCTCCATGCCTTCGCCAACCCCCAGAAGCAGCTTCAGCCTGAAGGTCGAAGCATCCTCCGAGGTGTTGCCGTTCAGAGAGTGGATCAGAGCATCGATCAACTCCTTGGGACCACCGGCATCGCCGAACCTGACCTCTGCCCACGTGCTTACCCGGGTAGATCCAGTGCCAAACACCTGGCTCTGCCTCCTTGTTCAGATTTTGTCACGGATGGAGCCGTGCCTCGCTATCGAACCGCAAGGTTCAACCACCCGGCTATCAAGCCAGGAATATCCCTGTCGGGAACTACACATATTTTAGAATAATTATCCTAGCTGGTCAATCAACTAGCGTTTTTGGGCGGCTTGGTCGGAGGCTTCCCAAAATTCTTTTATCAACGTTGAATCGTCGCGGTCTGACTTGCGTGAAATGGCCCACATGTCCACCGGCTCGTCACCTTCGTTGCGATGCGAACGGGGTGTTTTGGGGGCAACTTTAACGGCCGAGCCAGCCGGAACTTTTACAATGTCATCGCCAAACCGCATGGTCAGCGTGCCGCGGGTAATAATGTAAACCTCTTCCATCTCATCGTGATAATGCCCCGTTCCCTGTTCAAAGTCCGAGTGCGCCGGTATCCGAATTAAAGTTACCGCCAGCTGCTCCGTGCCAAGATCGCCAGTAAGCATTCGGAACTCACCCGGTACATCCGTACCGGCATAGTGATCCTTAACTTCGTCGGCGTTAATAACCTTATATCCACTCATAGTCTGTATTATAACAACCCCGCTCTACGCTTATGTAACTATCTAGGCAGGTATTGCCTAAAGTCACCTTTTGGTAGTACAGATGGGCTTTCTTCTGAGTTAATTAAATGGTAGAAAGTACCGGCTGGACTATTATCGTAGGGACCCGGGTGGCGCTGATGCCTAGATGCAATCCTTCCCTCTGCTTCCAAGTCCCATAAAGCATGCGTCGCCTGCCCGATAGGTAAAAATGCAGTTCTTCCTAGTTTAGACTCGATGGTTCGTCGTACCTCTAACAATAAATCAGACCGACTCAGTTCAGGTACACCTTGCTCTCGTTTTGAACGTAATGTATCTACGACAGCAGTAGATGCAATACGCAGTTCTTCTCTTTGTCTTCTATCCATAGATATCTATATTATATAATTTTATACACAAATAGAAAGCCCCTTGCTTCCGGAGAGGTCTGTTTTTTCGATGTAGTTACTGAGGCTTTAGGCGGCTTGTTTTTCGGTACGGTAAAGATTGAGAAGTTCTTTAAGAGTCTTAGCGTTGGGCGCCTCTTGACCAAGCACATCGGCTACCAATTTTTCCTGATATTTTCTTTCACCAAGCGGCAAGGCTGCGTCTTCGGCTGCCTGGGTGGTGACAAAGTCTTTAAGTTCAATCAGAGTTTCTTTTGTGAGTGTTTTCATTTTTTATTTTCGACTTAACAAACACATATTACCATAAGCATCATAATATGTCAACTCACCGTCTACCGGAGGT
>JACRBB010000023.1 GCA_016234585.1 Candidatus Saccharimonadota bacterium | reverse complement strand
GGTGGTTAAGATATCGGCCAACTAATTTATCTTCCAGTCTCTGCTTAGCGAATGAGCGGTTGTGTTTGCTCAGACTTTTCTTACTGGCGTGATTTGCGGCCGTGTCGGTTAAATTGCAAGAGACCACATGTCCGTCGGCGTCACAAAACAGCACCGACTCACAGTTAGTCCAAAAATTAAGTTGAGGCGCCAGTTCTGATAGTATTTCCGACGGAGTTTGGCGGTTCAAATCCAATTTTTCAAGATGGGGCTCAAAGTTCTCTGAAAAATCCGCGTCCGGACGGCCGGCAAATACCCGCTGTATGGCTCGCCATGTAACAGTATGACCACCGGATATTTTTAGACGAGGACCCAAGCCACTGGCAAAATTGTCAGATATAAGTTTACCCAAATTATGATTGAACTGATGCAGCTTAAGCCAAGATGAGTCACAACGTAGTTCGTCGGCAGCCTGTAGGCCAAGGACTGATAAGCCCAAACTGGTTGTTTGGTTAGCCTTTGGGTTCGGCCAAAAAATTACTGCTCCTAGTTCACTGGACTTTGATATCGGATAGGTTTTTGCGGCTACAGCCGACCAGTGACCAGTAGGCGCCAAAATAAACTCAGCCTCTCTGGTTTCAAAGTCCTTAGAACTTAGGCTGGAAAGTGATTTCTGCATTAGCTTCAGCCACCTTGGCGATTCGGTATATGAAAGCGCACCATATATAAGACCGACATTTTCACGCTTAAGCATTGAATCAAGCGACCGATAATGAAGCAAGGCCATTAACTTTTTAGGTTGGTGAGTCTTTAGTAATTGTTTGGCAACGTTTTTTTTAAGAGCCCAAACCTGCCGGTTAGCCTGGCCGTGAGTAATAACCTCGACAACGCGTTTTAAGCGCTGAGTTGTTGAGTCAGCGGTTTTCTGGCCTATCTGCCGAGAGAAATCACTGCTGGCTTTTTCATACTCAATTAATAAAGCATGGTATAGCTCCCCCGCCGTAGTGTCGCCCGGATCCAGGTTGAGCTTAGTTAATATGGGTCTGGTATCCGTGGCAAGTTCCGACATAAGCCGGATATCCTCACTTGGATATCCGCTAAGCTCTTCGGCCAACTGGACAAGGTCGTCAATTGGTGTCTGCTGATTTTTTAGCAACTGGCTAAGATTTTTAGGCATGGCTTTACTTAGGAGAACCTTTCCGGGTGGTAATTGTGCGGCGCCAAGCGCAGATAATGGTTGAGCTCCTTCTCGCTGAGCAGACCCGCCTGAGCGCCGACTTTCTGGACAACGCTCATGGCATTGATGGGCGCCCACATAAGGGCGGTTTGTAAATCAGCACCTTTCACTAAAGCCGCCACGAACGTTGAAGTAAAGGCGTCACCCGCGCCAGTCCGTTCAAAGGGCGGCTTAGGGTCCGGATAAATAGGCATTTTATAACGATTAGTCCCATCACTGGCGTAGGCGCCGGCGTGGCCATCGCTAATTAGTACTATTTTGGGGCCCAAAGAATGCAAACGGTCGAACAGTTCACCAATGTTGGCATGGTTGCCACCAGATATTTTGGTAGCTTCTTCACGGTTAACGGCCAGAACTTCCGTCCGCTCGTAAATACGCTTTAGCCTGTGTGTCCCGGCCTCTATCTGAAAAGTACCCGGTTGAAAAGCCAGTTTCACCGGTGTGTGACCCTCCAGCCAAGCGGCTAACTGATCATGGTATCCAAGAGCATTCCTACTTATAGAACTAAAGTAGACCCATCTTGGAATATCTATAACCCTGAAACGTGGCCAATGATAGTCATATTCCTCGTGTTTTATAAGAATCGTGCGTTCTTCTTTGTACCATAAGACATAGTGGTAATTACTGGCGTTTTTAGGGTTGATGTGCACAAAACGACGATCTACGCCCGCGCTGTGAAGCGTCCTTAGAATATCCCGGCCATTACTGTCGTCTCCGATATTAGAAACTAGCCCCGAACGTAGCCCAAGTTTAGCAAAAGCCACCGAGGCATTGCTGGCATTGCCGACAGCCGGCACGATTTCGGCGTGATCGTAGGGTATTTTGGTACCAAATGGCAAACAGATATTAGGCTCTTTGTGATAGTTTTCGATGTGCTCTTGGTTATCAATCAGCTTTATAAAAGCGTCCGTTACCACATCTCCGACACTTAAAACATCTAGCTGTTTTTGAGACATTATTAGTTTATTTCTTTCTTTATTATGGCGCCCATACTTAGTGCCATTTTAGCATAAGAGTAATTATTTCGGATGTGTGGCTGGTAGGGCCATGTACTTGTTTTTCCTTTTTATAAATCCTGGCTGTGGCTTACGAAGTCGTCTCTTTCTAAGCTGGATTCGTTAAGCTCGCCCTTGCTGGCAGCTGACGCGAAAAACAGCTGTCTTTGAAAGAGTTGCTGTGTTGCGTTAATGGCGTGACGATTTTTAGCCCAGGCCTTCAGCACAGGGTCCTGTAAGGCCCGAGAATACGAGAAGGTTAAACCCCACGGATTTGAACCGCTTTTTGCTATACGATTGAGGTTAATAAAAGCGTCGTTGGGTTTTTGACCGCCACTTAAAAATACAACTCCACCTAGCTCGTGCGGTACATGCTCATGTAATACCCTACGAGTTTGCTTGGCAACCTGATCATAGTCCATAGGCGCGCCGCTGTCCTTGCCCGGCAAAACCATACTGGTTTTAAGAATAACCCCAGGCAGATAGGTCCGAAAGGCCCGCATAGTCTGAAACAAACTATCAAAAACGCGGGCCATCACTGCTTCGCACTGATCTATCGAATGGTTACCATCGTATAAGACTTCTGGTTCTACAAGAGGCACTATACCCTCCTCTTGGCAAATGCGAGCATAACGGGCCAAAACAAAAGCATTCGCTCTTATGCACTCATCGGTTGGGATACCGTCGCCAATAGTAATTACGGCTCTCCATTTTGCAAATTTGGCGCCAGCATGGGCATAATCGGCCATTTGGTCAGGCAAGCCATCCAATCCTTGAGTAATCTTCTCGTTGGCAAATCCAGGTAAATCAATTAGCCCCTTGTCGACCTTGACGCCAGGAATAACTTGGTTTGTATCCAAATATTCCCGAAAGGGCTGACCGGAGTCAGTCGCCTGCCAAAATGTTTCATCAAAAAAAATAACACCGCTTAGGTACTCCCTCATCCGCGGAGTTGTCAGAAGCAACTGGCGATACTCGCGTCTTGTACCTTCAGTGCACTCTACACCCACAGAGGCAAAACGCTTCTCACAGGTATGCGAACTCTCGTCGGCCGCCAGTAGCCCCTTGCCGGCCGTCACAAGGGCTTTGGCTACATGTTCAAGTTCTTGTTCATTCATACTTTGCTACCCGTTATTTCCTAATGTTTATGGTTGGTGTGGTCCATCAGGATATGATGCGCGGCTAGGGCGATATGAGTATGGGTCAGGCCAAAATGCTTTAATAACTCCTCCGGCTTGCCGGACTCGCCAAAACGGTCTTTCATACCGATCCGGAGCATCGGTGTCGGCAGATGCTCGCCCAAAAGCTCAGCCACCGCCCCGCCCAAGCCGCCATTAATCTGAGCCTCCTCGGCAGTTATGACATGCCTGGTACGCCCGACACTTTCTAAAATCGTCACTGAATCTAGAGGTTTAATGGTCGGGACATGGACTACCTCGGCATGGATTCCGTCGTGAGCCAGGGTCACGGCCGCGGCTAAAGCCTGATAAGTCATGGTACCGGTAGTTATAATCGAGACATCGCGGCCGGGCCGGTAAATATAGGCTTTGCCGATTTCAAAGGGGGTCAGCTCGGTGGTAATTACTGGGGTGTCCGACCGGGATAACCGCATATAGTTAGGCCGCTTATCGGTGGCCATGGCCAGGGTGGCCCGCATAGCTTCGCGGCTGTCGCACGGCGCAATTACAACCATGTTCGGTAGGGCCCTCATCAGAGCCAAGTCTTCTAACATCTGGTGAGTTGCGCCGTCTGGTCCTACGCTAACACCGGCGTGCGAGCCGACGACTTTAACCGGCCGATCATTCAGGCAAATTGTGGTACGGATCTGCTCCCAGTTACGGCCAGGACTAAAAGCCGCGTAGGAACTAACAAAAGGTATTTTATTCATAGCCGCCAAGCCAGCACCTACAGTTACCAGGTTTTGTTCGGCCACACCGACCTGGACGAATCTTTCGGGAAAGGCCTCAGCAAACAGATGCATCTGGGTAGACTCGGTCAAATCGGCACAGGCAGCCACGACATTATCCCAGCGGTTACCAGCTTCTAATAAACCTCGGCCGAAACCTTTACGGATTGACTCTTTTTCCAACTGGCCTCTGACAAGATGCATATCACTCATGTTCGCTCCGGATTTTTCCACCAAGGGTACGCAGTTCTTTCAGGGCCTTGACGGCCTGTTCGTGGTTGGGCGGCGAGCCATGCCAATGGAAGTCGTACTCCATAAAGTCAACGCCCTTACCGGGCACAGTGTGAGCGATAATCACCACTGGCTTTTCAACTATGGCTTTGGCCATGGACGTGGCATCAATGACGGCTTCAATGTCGTTACCATCTATTTCCAGGACGTGCCATCCGAAACTTTCCCATTTATCGCGCAGGTTCTCCAGCGGCATAACTTTTTCTGTCGGTCCCTCGATTTGGATATTGTTACGATCGACTATACCGATGATGTTATTAAGTTTGTACTTACCAGCCAGCATAGCGGCCTCCCACACATTTCCTTCGTCCAGTTCGCCATCGCCCATAACCACATATACCCAGCGGTGCTGGGCTTTGTCCATCCGAAGTGCTAGGGCCATGCCGGCAGCCTGGCTTAAACCGCTGCCCAGCGGCCCACTGGTAGTTTCCATGCCTGGCAGCCTTAGGCGCTCCGGGTGCCCCTGCAAGCGCGAACCTAATTGGCGCAAAGTCATCAATTCTTTTTTAGGGAAATAACCGGCGTGGGCCATGGTGGCGTACCTGACCGGCACGCAGTGGCCGTTGCTAAGCAATAAAATATCCCGCTGGTCCCAGTCAGGATTAGCAGGATTGTGTTTTAAAATCTTAAAGTAAAGGGCGGTAAAAACATCGGCTAGCCCCAAGGGTCCGGCTGAATGCCCACTGCCGGCATGTTCTAGCATTTTTATAATATCAACCCTGATTTCGTTGGCCTTTTTTTCCATGCTGGCCACTGACATAGGTTTTTGTGTCATGCTCATTATGCTTAAGATTATACTCTAAGTTAGGGGGTAGACGGTAGGCACTGGACGCCTATGTGCTGCCGGTTTCATCAGCTATGCGTTGGAGGGCCTCGAAAGTCCGCAGTGGATCTTCGGATTTTTGGATAAAACCACCAACATTCAACACATCCACCCCACCACTGACCAGCTGGGAGACATTTTGGTCGTTAACACCTCCATCCCAACCGATCTCCAGGCCTGGCTTGGCGTTTTTTAGCGGCCCAATCTTAGCCAATAGATTCAGGTTAGCCTGGCCGCCATAGCTCCCCAGGTTACCACCAAATATCAAAACATGGTCTATCATCTGAAGAGCTGGAATAATAACACCCGGCGAAGTGGCTGGCAGTAAAGCCACGCCAACTTTTACTTCTAGGTTCTGGCAGTAGTTAACCACTTCCATAAAGTTACCTTCGGCCTCAGCATGGACGATAATCATATGCGGGTGATGCTCTAAGATTACTTGAGCGGCTGACAAGGGATCCTTATACATCAAGTGAAAATCGGCCATGACACCGACCGGCCACCAAGCCTGCTCAGGCTTGACGGTGATTGACGACGCGAATATACCATCTGTTAAATCAATCTGAATCCGCTTAGCAAAATGGGCTATACGCTCCACTTCTTGATGATACTGATCTAAGCTTTCCGCCAGAATCGCCGGGCAAACGACTGCCATATATCAGGCCTCGTCCAGTTTAGAATTACGTCGGGAGTGTCTGGCCTCGTTGCTGAACGGGGTCTCCAGCCACAGTTTTGTGGCATCTTTCATGTCTTCCATATTCAGGAACCGGGCCGCCAAGCTAAGCACATTGGAATCGTTATGCAGCCGCGACAATTTGATTATTTCATAAGGGTCATGGCTGACCCTGCCAGAAGCGTCCACAACCTTACGGGCCACAGCCGTACCGTAAAAAACCGCGCATCTGATGCCGCGTAACCTGTTAGCTGCCATAGCCTCGCCCTGCCCGCTACCGCCCATAATTATGCCTCTTTGGTATTCCCCGGATGCCACCGCCTTGGCGACAGCTTTCACAAAATCAGTATAGTCATCATCCGGCTGCAAGCTGGCCGGTCCAAAGTTATGGCATGTGTGGCCTAGTGATTCAAGCCAGGCCTGAAGACTTTTCAGCTGCTCATAACCGGCGTGATCGGTAGCTAGTGCTATGTTCATCGTTACTCAGTGGTGGATAGGCTAGAAATGACGGAACGCGCCATCATCAGCTTTAGGGCTGGGACTATCCGGTTCTTCCAAAGATTCTGGCACAGTGGTGATATGATAGGCCGCCGTGGAATCTGACTCGACGGTTCCGGTTTTGGCGCTGGGCCGGCTGGAGTTATCACTTTTAGGTTGCTCGACGATTGGCGGTGATAGCAGTTCCTCGCTAGCCGAGCTGGGAGCTTCCAATAGCGGTTCATCTTTAGCTGGATCGGGCATCTCCGGCGCGGTCTGCTCGTCTTGTGGACCATCTACTTTTACGTCTACGTCGATCTTATCCGGGGGTTGGTCGTCTACTGCCTCAGGTTTTGTATCTACGGCTTCACTCGCCGGCTCTGTTTCAGCTGGCTCTAGGGCCGGTTCTTTATCCGCTTCATCGGCTGGTTTAGGCTCTGCTGTATCACTGCCAGCACCTTGGAGGGCTTTTCCGACATCAGCCGTCAATTCTACTAAACGATTACTATAGCCCCACTCGTTGTCGTACCAGGCCACCACCTTAAGCAGATTACCGCCCACTACGTTCGTAAGACTCAAATCGACGATAGCTGAATGACTGTTACCGATAAAATCGGTGCTGACCAGCGGCTCTTCGGTTACGTCCAAAACACCTTGGTAGTAAGGCTCACCAGCCGCTTTTTTAAAAGCCTCATTAACATCTTCGACGGTTACGTCTTTTTTAGTCAAGATAGCAAAATCACTCAAAGATACAACAGGGGTGGGCACCCGGACGGACAAACCGCCAAAGATACCCTGAAGAGCCGGCAAGGCCTTGGCGGCAGCGACACTGGCGCCGGTGGTCGTGGGCACGATGTTAACGGCCGCGGCTCGGGCTTCGCGCAAGTCTTTCTTGGCCGGACCGTCCTGTAAAACCTGGGAGGCCGTGTAGCTATGCACGGTAGTCATCATGGCTTTTTCGATACCAAAATTATTTTCGATAATAGCTGCTATAGGAGTTATACAGTTAGTAGTGCAGCTGGCATTACTTATTACGTCGGTGGCGCTAGCCAGTTTGTCTTCATTAACGCCAATCACGACGGTATCGGCGCCATCGCCTTTAGCCGGAGCGCTTAAAATGACTTTTTTTGCTCCGGCGTCAAGGTGAGCCTTGGCTTTGGCCGGATCGGTAAAAAAGCCGGTACACTCTATGACAACCTCAACTCCCAGGTCTTTCCAGGGCAAGGCAGCCGGATCTTTTTCGGCCAAGACTTTGATTTTTTGGTCCTCTACGATCAAGTTGGTTTCGTCAGAACTAACCTCGTGTTGGTAGGTTCCGTAATTGCTATCGTGTTTAAGCAAGTAGGCTAGGGTCTTGGTATCAGTTAAATCGTTGACCGCGACAATTTCCAGGTCAGTCCTTTCAAACGCGACCTTAAAAGCGTTACGCCCGATGCGCCCAAAGCCGTTTATAGCAATTTTGGTTTTCATCTGTTACCTATCCCACCTTCCGTAACATTTAAAACATTATCATTTAACTAGCCATATTGTACGAGTTTGGCCCTCCCCACGCAACATTTAGTAACTATTTGTTTTTAGCTCTGGCTATGGAATCGGCTACCACTTTGCGGGCAGCTTCGGCATTGCCCCAGCCTTTGTATTCAACAGGTGTGCCTTGCCAGCCATTTTTCCAGGCCTTGTATGATTTGTAGAAGTGTTCAACCCGTTTCTTAAAGCTAGGGTCAATATCATCAACTTCCTTGATGTGGTCTTTACTGATATCTTTGCTCGGCACACAGATAATCTTTTCATCGGCCTCGCCATCATCCACCATGTAAAGCACTCCTATGGGACGTGATGGCACAACCACGCCGTGTACTACAGATTCATCGATTACCAAAAGTACATCAAGTGGATCGCCGTCTTCACAAAGAGTTCCAGGAATGTAGCCATAGTCGGCAGGATAGGTGGCGGTCGTGCCGTTAACTCTATCGAGCGTTAGGCGGCCAGTTGATTTATCAAGCTCGTACTTGTTGCGGCCTTCGCCCCGGCGAATCTCGATTATCACGTTAACATTGTCAACGTTGCCGGGACCGACAGGCTTGACTGTGCAATTTTCGCAGCTACAAGTATTTTCTGACATGATTAATAATTCCTCGTTATTGTTCTATTTTAACAGATGATGTGCCTTCTCTGTTCATTTCGTTAAGATACTCGCGGATCATCAGCGCGGAAGTGGCGCCTTCGCCGCTGGCGCTGGCAATCTGCATGGTGGCGCCGGATCTGACATCCCCGGCTACAAAAATTCCGGGAACATTGGTCATGAGTCTGATGTCACTTTTAATGAACCTGAACTCATCCAGCTCGACACCGCTGCCAACTAAAAAGCCGCTGTTGGGGTCTAGGCCGACGAACACGAACACCCCGTCTGTAATAAACTCCTTTTTCTGGTTAGTTGTTTTATCTGTGCCGATAACTTTCGTAACCTTACCCTCGGCGCCGACTATCTCGTCAGTGGTGGTGTTAAAGTGAACCGTTATTTTATCTTTGTGATTGTTAAGTTCGTGCTGCAACACTTCGCTGGCTCGAAAAGATGGGCCACGAACTAGCATGTCGATATGGCTGGCGAATTTGGTTAAAAACATGGCTTCCTGGACCGCCGAGTTGCCGCCACCTACGACAACCAGTTTTTTATCACGGTAAAAAGCCCCATCGCAAGTAGCGCAGTAGTGCACGCCGCGGGCGTAAAATTCGGTTTCGCCCGGTACACCAATTTTACGGTAGTCGCTGCCAGTGGCTATTAAAACAGCTTTAGCATATACATCACCGCCGTGCATCTTAAGCCTGTGTAGCCCATCTTCAATGCTAATTTTTAAGACTTCATCAAGTTCAAACTTGGCCCCAAAGCGTTCGGCCTGTTTTCGCATTTCCTCTGATAAATTTAATCCAGCAATACCTTTGGCAAAGCCCGGGTAGTTATCGACCCAATCGGTCACCGCAGCTAGGCCGCCAATGGCGCCTTTTTCAATCAGCAAAGTATCGATGTCCTCACGGCAGGTATAAATAGCCGCGCTCAGCGCCGCCGGGCCAGCACCGACTACTACTAGGTCATGAATGTTTTTCTTATCCGGCTCCATAAATTCCTTTTAATCTTAATCTTTTAACACCCGCGATTCAACCTATATTCCACCCAAGCAACTTAGCCTCTCAGAAAGAGGTAATGCAAGGCAAAACCGAGCATTGGAGTGAGCAGTATTTTGGATACTGTGAACGAAACGCGCAGGTTTTAACGCAGCAGGACCCTTTCTAAGAGGCTAAGCGATGGCTGGGGCTAGACGGGCTAGGTTATACCCAACTATAACTTCTTTGCTGTCATCGTTTTTAGTAACCACAGTTATCGGTACCGTTAGTGCGCCGCTCATACTTAGCGCTTCGGCCTGGCGGTCCGGATATTGCTCTAGGTTGACCTCCTCGTACGAAATTCCCTTACTGCCCAACCAGCGCTTAACCATGACGCAGTAAGAGCAAGTATTAGTAGTGTAGATAGTAATATTTTTGGCCACGAACAATACCCTCCTTTTAGTTTTTTGTTTCGTTTATTAATGCTATAGACGAAGTACTAATTACTATACTCTAGCGTAATGCTAATGGTCAATACCGCTACATATTGTGTTTTTGTCAGCACTTTGGCCACTTATTGGGCACTTATCAGGCTGATGTCAAACACCAAATCAGCGTTGGCCGGGATACCGGGAGGCGGTTGGGCTCCATAGGCGGAAGCCGACGGAATTAGCAGGCGCCGCGTACCTCCAGCCTTCATGCCTAGCAAACCGGTCTGCCAGCCTGGAATCAGTTGGTTAAGCGATGTGGAAAAAGGCTGCCCGCTATCCAATGAACTCTCAAAAATCACGCCGGTGGCTGCTACAGCGCCGGTGTAGTTAGCTGTCAGGGTCGAGCTAGATTGAACTGCCGCCCCAGTTCCAACTTTTACGTCAATGCATTTAAGCAGGTCAACTTTGGTAGTCGGTGTAAAGCCAGCCAGTTTGGCGCCTTTCAGCTTGCTGCCATCGGTGGGAGCCTTAGTTTCAGGGATAGTTGGGTCAGTGCTGCATTTCATCGTTTGACTTTTATCTGATTGGGTATTGCTGGACGGCTGATGGGTGTACTGCCAAAAACCTACCACGCCAACACCTAGGCCGGTTACCGTAAACAGCACTACTAAAAATAGCCAGCCCAAACGGTGGAGTTTGTCGCTCATTTTATGTATTCCTCCTAGATCGCTTTTTAAGCAGTAACTTGACCAGCGGCAACCCGATAGTAGTCACCAAAATTACCAATGGAATGGCTTTTGTGGCTTCGGTCAACACTAGCGCGCCTATTAAAGCTACATTGATAACTAGCCATAGTCCGAACGCTTTAGGGCTGATCTTAAGACGCATATATTCGGCGCCAAGATAATAATACGGAAACACTATGACCACCAAGAACGTGCTAGAGAGCAGACCGAACATCAGAGTGACAGTCAGACCTTCCCAGAAAGGATTGCTTAGATAAAGTGGAATAAGGGAAACGATGGCTGTAAGACTGGTGGCAATCAAAGGCCTAAACCGTTCTTGCAGCGAAATAGCCACAGCTTCTACGGCATTACTGCCAGCCTGTCTGGCCTGGTTGGCATAATCGGTCAGCAATATCGTATTTTTGATGCTAAGTCCCAGCAGTGCGAAGAATCCTAGCATGGTAAAGAACGAAAAGGCGTTATGGGTCAGCCACAAACCGCCAGTTATACCAAACAAACTGAACGGTATGGCCATGAATATCAACAGCGGCTGCAGCAACGAACGGAACTGACTGACCAGCAATATGTAAATAACCACTAAAAGTATAGGGAAGGCAAAGACCAGATTTTTGAAAGAGTTTTGGAAATCACCCTCGGTACCGATATCAAACACTAGATTATCAGTTTTAAGCCCATAGCTAGCCAACTTACTAGCGTCAAATTTCTGTTTAACCGCATCTTGAGCAAGCGTAACCAGGGTTGTAGTGTCTGTACCGTCAAACTCGGCTGAAACGTCTATATAGGAGTGATTATTATTGCGGGCATAGGTGTCAGGGTTAGAGATAGTCACGGTTTTCATGTGAGCCTTAGCCCCGCTGACCCGAACCAGCTCTTTAGTTCTTAAGAAAACACTTAGGTCGTTAGCGAGTTTATAGGCTTTGGTTCGATCATCAGTTTGAATCCTGACGGTAAAAGCGCTAGCCGGAGGACCGACGTCGGCTTGGGCCACCTTGACTTGAGCGCCTTTAAAATCTTTGAAGGCGCTATCTAGTTGACTTACTAACTGAGGCGCCGTTACCTCCCTTTTCTTAAACGATAAAAGGTTAACGCTAAGCGTAGCCGACTGCCCTGAGCCAGAGTTGTAATAGGAGGCCTGTTTAAAGTTCTCGCCTAGTTTGTCGCCTATTAGCTGGTCGGCTCTATCGGCAACCGCCTGGGTCTGCTCGATACTGAGATTAGGGTCAAAAGTCATTTGGACAGCTAAGACATCGCTGTCTTTGGTGGGCGGAAAGATATTAAAAGTGACCTTAGAAAATAAGAAACCGCCGGCCACAATAAAACCAAATCCCACCAGGACCGCCGTCAGACCCAAGCTAACTTGACGCTTCCGGTTATGATTAATCCAATATAGCGGCCGGGCTACCGTTAGGGCGATGAAAGTCTCGATATGGTGGGCCGGCGACTCGGCATCATCTTTATGGTTCAGTTGTTTGGGCCGTAGCAGTAAGAATCGCGCCAAAAACGGGATAAAGGTCAGAGCTACTAGTAAGCTAACCAACAAGCTGGCTACGACAGTGACCGGGATAGCCCGGATGAATGAACCAAGAATACCGGTCACGAAGATCAGTGGCGCAAAACCGATAGTGGCCGTTGCTGTGGCGGCTATCATCGCTCGGCTGATTTTACGGGTGGACTTTTCAATGGTTTCCCGCCCCTGTTTGCTACGCCGCCGCTGGGCATCGATAGCTTCTACCATGATGATAGTGTCATCAACTATCAGGCTCAAGCATAAGATCAGCGAGAAAAGGGTGATGGTATTGAGGCTATAGCCAATTAGATAAAGCACGCCTAGAGTCGTAAGCAGCACGACCACCATTGCGCTAACGGTTATCAACGAGGCTCTAATAGCGATTAGCAAAGCACTGACTACCAATATGGCTACCAATCCGTCCAAAAGGGAACGCTGCAGACCGCTTACCTGATCGTTGATGTCCGGAGCCGCGCTGTAACTGGCCTGGGCGTGATAATCCGCGAACTGCGGCGAAGAGTTGAGTTCATCCAAACCAGCGCGAATCTGTTTATCTAGCTCCAGTACATCAAAACCCTTGACTCCTTTGATGCCGATGGCTACTGATTTATAGAAGCGTATATTTTGCTGGTCGTCTTTGGTTCCATATCTGTCAAATAACTTCTGGCTGTCGGCTGATTTACCGGTGACCGGGTCGGAGCCATGCACAAAAGGATCAATGGCCTCTATGGTTTGAGCCAGCGGAACCTTTCCACTATCTTTAATAAAATTCGCGGCTTCTTGGGCCTGCTCAAAGACCGCTTTGGTACTGTTATTGTCGCCGGTAGGATAAAAGGCCACCAACATGTCATCGCCGCGCTCATCAATTCCAATGCTTAACGGTTCGAATTTGGCCGTTGCAGATGACGGTAGGACATTGGCCGCTTTCACCGTTTCTTCAACTTTGGCGCTGGCGGCTTTAGGATCGGTGCCTTCCTTGTACTCTATGGCCACAGTGTAAAAATTAGCGCCTGATTTTGAGTCAACGGTTTTTACACCATCAATCTTGGTGATAATGTCACTTAAGGGCTTGCCAACGTTGTTATCTACCTTGGCGGGGTCGTTGACGAGATAGGCGCCGCTGACCATACTGAATGGCACGTTTATGCTTGGGAATCCTTCGCGCTTCAGTAGTGTGGTGTAGCTGGCGATACCAAAGACCAAAATTGACAACCAAACCAGTACGGAAAATCTAGGCCGGTCATAAAAAAACAAACCGATCCGACTGAATATAGGCAGTTGGCTTTTAGATCTTCGTTTTAATCTTCTCAATGCTTAAGTTCTCCTATTAAAAAAACACCTGCTCGATAATTACTTTAAATTTTAGCATAGTCGCTTTTTGTCATGCCCTATCAACGCCAAGTTCGCTGTGTGCTTCTTTCGCCAGACTATCAAGTAAGCTACTAACCTCCGCCGTAGTTAAGGTACGCTCGTACGACGTAATGGTCAGCCGAAGCGTGATGGTCTTGTGGCTTTCGTTCTCTGATTTTTTATATATGCTGACAGGTTCCAGCAGCACCAGGCTGTTTTTGGGTTTGATTTTGCCGAGCGTCTTCTGCGCAAAGTCAAACAGCTGTCTATAGCTTAATTTATCCGGCGCCCGCAAGGATATATCCTGCTCCACTTTCGGAAAACGTGGCAAAGGTTGGTAGTCCCGGGCGGCCTTAGCGCTAGCTGCCAGTTTTTCAATATCAATTTCAAAGCCTGCCGAGAAGAGGGGTAATTTAAGAGCGTGGATTACCGGCGCTCTAAATTCGCCAATTATTCCAAGCGCGTCCTGGGTACCTTGGACTTTAACCAAAGCTGAGCGTTTTAGTTCATAAGATTTCATAACCTGTTCTTCAGACTCAGTATCTACAGCACTATATTCCAGGCTGACGCCAAGTTCACGCGCTAAGAAGTCCAAGTAAGATCGAACCTTATAGAACGCCGCCCCAGAAGTAGCTGCCGCGGCTTTATCGTTAGCTGCAAATACCAGCGCCAAAAGTTCAGATTCTTTTGGTAATTTACTTTTATCGTCTTCAAGGTGGGCCTTGCTGTGGGCTTTGTTTATTTCAAAAAACGCGAACTGGCCGTAGCCAAGTTTGATATTAGGGTGGACTTTTTCCAGCAAGCTTGGCGTTAAACTCAGGCGATAGTACTGCAAGTCCGGGCTAAGAGCGTTACGTATCTGGTAGGCAAGCTTAGCATCCTGACCAGTTTTTTGCAGCAGCGAGCCATGCACGAAGCTGTAGGTTAAAACTTCGTTGGCGCCGCCCCTGGACAAAATCTCGCGCAGGCGTGATTTAAACTCAAGGTTTTCATTGAGTTTAGCGGGTGTTAAGTCACGAACGGGCAACTTTAAGTTCAAATGGTCATAGCCATAAAGCCGCCCAACTTCCTCAACGATATCCTCGGGAATCTCTATATCGGTCCGCCAAAACGGCGCGGTCACCAAAAATTGTTTGTCCTTGGACTGGACTATAAACCCTACGTTCTCCAGTAACTTCTTCATACTCTCGCCCGGAAGCTCCAGCCCTAACCTGGAGTTTATAAATTCCACTGAAGTCTTAACCATTGGAAGTTCAGGCAAATTAGTTTTTTCGTCTAGCAACTTAGAAGCTGTTTTACCGTCAGCGAGTTTCTGGACGGCATCGACGGCTTTTAGTAGTACCGCTATATTCTGCAACGGGCTTTGACCTTTGGTGAAGCGGGTCGCGGCATCGGTAAACAGACCGTAGCGCATGGCGGTTTTTCGTATCACGTTCATGTCGAATGTGGCGCACTCCAGCATTATATTTTTAGTATTTTCGTCAACCTCAGTATCAGCTCCGCCCATCACGCCGCCCAGGCCAATCGGCTTTTGGCCATCAGTAATCACAACTGCCCCACCGTCCAGCTTTATTTCCTTGCCGCCAAGTATTTTTAAACTTTCCCCGTCTTTCGATAATCTGACGCCTATAGTCCCGGTTTTAAGTTTGTCGTAGTCGTAAGCGTGCAGCGGCTGGGCTGTTTCCAGCATAAGAAAGTTAGTTATATCAACGATATTGTTAATTGGCCTGACACCCACTCGGCTCAGTTTAGATTGTAGCCAAATAGGACTTGGCTTAACTTTAACGCCGCTTACGGCAATTAAACAAAAACGAGGTACTAGCTTTGGCGCTTCGTTTTTAATTTTCAATCCCAAGGAGACTCCTTGTGAGTCAGGTAATTGTGATTTTACATCTTGTTTGTACCAGTCTGGTGAACTAAAGGTTTGGCCGGTGATACCAGCTAGCTCGCGGGCTATCCCCAACATGCCAAAGCAATCAGGCCGGTGAGTGAACATCTTATTCTCTATATCAACGATGTGGTCGTCCAGTTCGTAGACCTTAGCTATGGTATCGCCTGGCTTGGCATCTTTATCGAGGATTAACAAGCCTTCATGGTTATCGCCCAGAGCTAGCTCCTTGGGACTGGCCAGCATACCATTACTTAAAACTCCGCGGATTTCACGGCTTTCTATTACAAAAGGGTCCTTTTCGTACGTGCTGGGCACAGTGCTACCGGGTGGAATCCAGGCCACCAGCTGTCCTTCAGCCACATTGGGCGCGCCGCAAACAACCTGCACCAAACCCTGCCCGTTACGCCGCACATTTTTAATAGCTCTGGCGTCATCTACCATACAGACTTTTAGCTTGTTGGCGTTGGGATGCTTTTCGCACGATACGACTTTTGCCACCACGATACCTTCGTAGCGTTTGCCAAGATCAATAACTTCGTCAACGGCGCCAAGCTGAGCGCCGATTTTTTCAATCAGCTCATCAACCGGCAGACTAATCTCATTGAACTTCTTAACCCAGTTCAGACTAACCTTCACGAGAATTGCCTCAAAAAGTTAAGGTTGCCGGAGTGAAAGTTGCGTACGTCTTCAATACCGTTCTTCATCATTACCAAACGGTCGATACCACCGCCCCACGCGAAACCGGTATACACGGCCGGGTCGATACCGGCCTCCTTTAAGACGTTGGGGTGAATCATGCCGCAGCCCAGCAATTCTATCCATCCACTGTAACTACAGATGTTACAACCTTTTTTCTTGCAGAATGGGCACGACAAGGCAAATTCAAAACTGGGTTCGGTGAACGGAAAATAAAACGGTTGAGTTTTAACTTCCAGGGCTTGGCCATAGTACTCTTCCAAAAAAATCTTTAATGTTGCCATTAAGTTACCAGCGTTAATATCCTTACCTACATAAAGACCTTCCAGTTGGTAAAAAGTATGTTCGTGCCGAGCGTCTAAGTCCTCGTTACGAAACACTCTACCAGCAATAACCGCAGAAATGGCGCGGCCGGCTTGCAGATTGGATTTATATTGTTTTAAAACCCGATTCTGCATGGTGCTGGTGTGGGCCGGCGCGATTAAACCTTCATGCGTTAAGAATGTGTCGTAATCATCTCTTGCTGGATGGTCCTGCGCGAAATTTAAACTAGTGAACATATGGTAATCATCATCTAGCTGGCGAGACTCAACGGCCGCAAAACCCATCCGGACAAAAATATCAATAATTTTTTCAAGCTCGCTCATCAGCGGATGACGGCTGCCAAGCTCCGTAGGAAGCAGTTCCGGTTTTGAGCTGTTAAAATCCAGCGGTGCTGTAACATCAATCGCCGGACGTTTTAAGGTGGGTAGATTATGGTCTTTTATCCAGCCTTCCACTTCGTCTTTTAAGGCGTTTACTTCTTTGCCAAAGGAAGCCCGTTTTTCCGGGGACATGGTTTTTATTTGCTCATACAAAGCGGTCAACTCGGGAGCCCGGCGAATAGCTTGTTTTTCTTCCAAGCTCTCAAACTTTCCCCGCAGTTGCTCAGCCGCGGCCCTCACCTGTTCATTGTCATAGCGCATAATTTGACCTCATTATAGCAATCTACACTAGTCCCGACCACCATTTAATGACTGTTATACTAAAGTGGATATGGCAAACTCCGACCCCAAGGCAGTGGTAGATGAGGCTAAGAATGTCCTAAAACATAATGACCGCGGTAATTGGACAGTGCCAGCCGGAGACCTGTATCCACACCAGTGGCTATGGGACAGTTGTTTTATTGCCATCGGGTTGCGGCACATCAATGTCGAACGGGCCCAAACCGAACTTACAAGCCTGCTTAGAGGGCAATGGAAGAACGGCATGCTACCCAATATAATTTTTGACCCAAGTGAGGCCTATCGGCAAGACCGGGAGCTATGGCGTAGCTATGTCAGCCCATATTCGCCGGAACACATATCGACCAGCGGCATAACGCAACCCCCTATGTTGGCTGAGGCTGTGGTTCGCATCGGAGAAAAGCTCAAAATGCCTGAGCGCCGCAGCTGGTACGTACAGATATACCCGGCCCTTTTGGCTTATCATGAATGGCTATATCACGACCGTGATCCGCACAAGGAAGGCTTGATAATACTTTTACATCCTTACGAATCCGGGTTAGATAATAGCCCGCCCTGGATCAGCGAACTCAGAAAACATAGCATGCCTTGGTGGGTCAGCATGATTGAGCGGCTTCACCTGGACGGGTTAATCAACCTTGTCCGGCGTGATAACCGCCATGTCCCACCCGGACAACGAATGAGTAACATTGAAGCGCTGGCATACTGGGCGGCCCTGCGGCGACTGAGACGCAAAGCCTATAACAGCGAGGCCTTGCTGAGCCGTTCGCTGTTCGCGGTCGAAGACCTGGCGTTTAACTGCATATTAATACGGGCTAACTCACACCTACGGCAAATAGCAAAAACTATCGGCCACATAATCCCGGACGAGCTACTGGCAAGAATGGAAAAAACACAGAAAGCCCTGGATCAACTATGGGATGAACCTTCCGGGCAATATTACTGTCGGAGTTTCATCAGCCATAAAATCATAGAAGAACCCACTATCGCCACGCTTTTACCACTTTACAGCGGCAACATCTCGAAAGAACGGGCCAAGCGGTTGGTAGAAATTCTTAAAAGCCGTAAATACTTTGGCGTCAGCTACCCAATACCCAGCATTCCCGTAAATTCGTCCTACTTCGACGAATTTAAGTACTGGCAGGGACCCAGCTGGGTCAATACGAATTGGCTTATTATTGACGGTTTAAGACGATACGGTTACGAAAATGAGGCTGACCTGCTAAGCCAGCGGACTCTGGAAATGGTAGCCCAAAACGGCGTCAGCGAATACTTCAGCCCGCTATCGGGTAAGCCGGCCGGGGCGGCTGATTTTTCCTGGACGGCCGCTTTAACAATCGATTTGCTAAAATGACATACTTTAACACCCACAGCCACTACCACCTGTTCCGCATGAAAGAAATGGGAAGAATTTATTGGTGTCATAGCATAGCGGCGCTTGGCGTATCTTTAGTCTCAATTTTCATACCCATTTACTTGCTTAAGATTGGATATGCATTTTCAGCCGTATTACTTTACTTACTTCTACAAGAGCTATTTGCCGCGGTACTGCAATATCCTATTAGCCTTTCTATGCAATACGTAAAGCCGCATTATATGTTGGCAATCGGGAATGTTTGGTTTATTGCACAGTTTTGGATGCTGGCATCTCTGCAAACCTATCACTGGTCTTTAGCCCTAGTCGCTTTGGCCTGGGCTTTAAACCGTACTTATTATTGGACCGGGTTTCACTACAGTTTTAGTTCAGCCCGAGCCCATAAGCACGGCGGGGTTCAAATAGCTGGCGTTAACGCGTTGGTTATCTTGATGGCGACATCTGCACCTGCAGTTGGCGGTATTGTGGCAACATTATTTGGCATCAAATACATCTACCTGACAGCGATAGCTTTCCTAGTAATCGCGTCCGTGCCAATGTTAAGCCCCAATAAAGGTCCAGCTAAAGTCACTCTTACAATGCCTTGGAAAGAATTTCTTAAAATGCGACGTGACGCAGTGGCGAACTTTTTCAACGGTATGATAATATTGGCCGAGCAGAGCATCTGGCCTATGCTTGTATTTCTATTAGTAAGTTCGTATGCCGGAATAGGCTTGTTAAGTTCGGTTATTGCCGTAGCAAGTATAGCGACCACATTATACGTTGGCCGAAAAGAAGAAATTAGGGGCGAACAGCATT
Organism: Candidatus Saccharimonadota bacterium; assembly: GCA_016234585.1. GTDB lineage: Bacteria > Patescibacteriota > Saccharimonadia > Saccharimonadales > UBA10212 > 21-14-0-10-47-8-A. The sequence goes on along the minus strand of JACRBB010000023.1, from coordinate 22,595 downwards.
ATATAAAACGGGGGCTAGCTACTTATAGCCTTACAAGCGTTGGCCGGGCACTTGTGCAAAATAGTTCTCAGGTCTTCGGCCTAAATCTATTAGGCGGGGTTGGACGCTCCTTATACGTTACACCGTTCATGAATCGGTACTACAGTAACAGCGATGGGGGACATCGTTTGGGCTATATAACAATTATGGAAACGGCCTTTTCTATTGGTAGTGTTGTATATGTCGCGGCCTTATTGTTACTGTCGGCATTTCTGCCCGTCAAAACAGTGCTGGTTATAGGTTTAGCTACGGTAGCGATTTTGGTTGCCGGTGTTCGTCTAATCCGCTAAGACTAGTCTTCTAAGTTAGGCTTATCTAGTGTAATCGGTTCGACACCAGGAGTGGTATCGGCAATTTTAACTACATCTTTATCAATTTTTCCAAGTTCTTTATAGGTGGTGTTAAAGTGCCCGACTGTTGTGCCAAGCGAATTACCAAGTCTTTGCATATAGCCGTTGTGCGCTAGCAGGTGTTTACTTAGCTGCTCAATATTTTTACGGATTTTGTCGGTATCTTTTTGGATTTCAATAGAACGCAAACCCTGCACGATAATCTGCAGCATCGCCGATAAGGTACTAGGTCCAACAATTGTTACCTTCTTTTCTACAGCGGCGTACTGCATTAAATTACGGCCGCTAACACCGGTTAAACCAACTTTATTGGCCAACAGGTCATAGTAAATCGCTTCGCTGGGAATGAACATTAGCGCTTGGTCTAAAGTACCTTTATTGGTCTTTATATACTTGGAAGTTTCGTCTATCCGGCGTTTTAAATCATCTTTGAAGGCTCGCTCTAGTGTGGGCTTTTCCTCGGTTTTGGCTTCAACCAGCCGGTTATAGTTTTCTAAACTGAACTTACTATCTATTGGTAGTAACCTGTCGTCCAACATCACCACGGCATCGACCACAACGTCACCCAGTTTGTACTGCAACTGGAAGGCTCCGGGCGGCAGAGTATTTTTTAAAATCTGTTCCAAGTAATATTCACCCAGCACTCCCCTCTGTTTGGGGTTCTGCAGTACGTTTTGCAGAGTTTTAAGTTCCGCTGCTACATCGCCAACACTTTTATTGGTACGGTCCAGCTCGGTTAACTTTTCGGTAACATCTTTGATAATTTTGGCGCTGGCCTGGAATTGGGCTGTCATCTGTTTATTACTGGTGCCGAGTTGTTCAGTCAATTGCTTCTGCAAACCTTGCTGAAGTTGGCCCATAGACTTAGTCAGCTCGTTCATATCAGCTTTAAGCAGCATAGTGCTGTCGGTACTGGCCGTATTCGGCTTCATAGTCCACCATACCAAGAGCGCCAACAACGCTACACATAAAACCCCAAGAATAATAACTGCCACGAGCATGTTCACATTATACCTTTAAGCGAGGCGAGTGACGATAAAGATGAATATAATGCCTAAAATGGTCAGGCCAAGTGCTTTTTTTGAGGAGTGTTCAGAGTGGGCTTGCGGGAGCAAGTTGCTGGCAGCGATATATAATATGAAGCCCGCGAAGAAGCCAAGGTAGATTGCCAAGGCCTTTTCAGATAAAGTAAATGCTAGGCTAGCCAACCCTCCAACAACCGGCATAATGATTACGATTGCTAGCCATTTTTTAATGTGTGTCAGTTTGTTCTGATGGAACAGCATGAACGTCGTAGTATCAAATCCATCAGCAAAGCGATGGCCGATGACAGCGATTGCCACGGCCGTCCCGACAGCTGTACTCACCTGAAAGCCGATACCGATACTCAAGCCATCTAAAAAACTGTGTCCCATAAGCGCCACTGCTCTGGCCACGCCTAGCCTTGGATGGCGGTGCGGCCCATAATGCTCCTCGTCTGCCGCATGCAGCGGAACAAATCTTTCAAACAAATGGAATAGCAAAAAACCGGTTGTTAAGGCTATCATTGGCCAAGCTGGATCAAGGTTTTGAAAATGGGTAATATCAAAGATTTCCGGCAGGAGGTCAAAGGTTACCAGTCCCAACACCAGCCCTGAGGTAAAAGCCATCGCCAAGTTAAGCCACCGCCGACTGCGCAACGCGGTATAGCCACCTAACAAAGCAGCTACGGAGGCGGCAACGGTGAGAAGAAATACTATCATGAAGTTATTTTAGAAAGCCTTATATATATTTGCAAATTTGTCGCAATAATTTATAATTTTGCTACTGGGTTAAACTAAAATGCAGCATAACAACCTTAAAGCAATCCTCAGAAAAAATGGCTCCAGCCTAACTAGAACCCGCCGGTTAATCTTTGATTTGCTGGACGGACAGGACCCCCAAAGCATGCAGGTTTTAATAAGCCGGGCGGACGATCAACTTGACCGGGCGACCATATATAGGACCATCGAGCTTTTTGAAAGGTTAGGTATTGTCCACCGGGTTAATATCGGTTGGAAATACAAAATAGAGCTCAGCGATGTGTTTACCGGCCACCATCATCACTTACATTGCAGTAAATGCGGCAAGATTTTAGACCTGCCATCCAACCCGATGCTAGAGACCATGATTGACACATTAGCTACAAAGGTAGACTTTGCCCCAAGAAACCATGTACTGGAAATATACGGGTTATGCCCAGCCTGTAAGCAAGCCGGCAGTTAAGTAGACTTAGAGTCCGGCTGCTAAATCAGGCTTAACTTTTTCGTTTTTTACTACTAGCAGAGCGACAGCGGCGGCGGCAATGGCCAGCCCTACACCAACTCGTAAACCATCGCGATAGCCATGAACTTGAGCTACCGGGCCAGCAACATGCGAGGCGATATCGGATTTGAAGGTCGAGGCAAAAACGGCTGATAAGATAGCCAAGCCAATAGCTCCACCGACTTGTTGGCTAGTATTAAGCACGCCTGACGCCAGGCCGGAAAAGTGCTTGGGAACACCTGAGGTAGCTGCCAAAGTCATCGCTATGAAAGCAAGCCCCATACCCAGCGCGCAAACGGCTAATCCCGGAAACACATCATGCATATAGTTACCGTTAACTCTTATGTTGGTTAACAAAAATAGCCCGACGGCCAGGATAACCGGTCCCGCCACCAAGAATGGTTTGTGCCCTGTCTTGGCAATTACATTAGAGACCACACCCGAAGTAATGCCGATAATGAAAGTCACCGGCAAAAAGGCCAAGCCGGTTTTAACGGGGCTATAGCCAAGCACCGTCTGAACGTACAACGTTATGAAGAAGAACATCGAAAACAAAGTACAAGCTATTGCTAGAGACGTTAAATTACCGCCCGAGACATTACGAATCTTAAATAACTTAAGCGGCATCAGCGGTTGCTCGGTGCGTGACTCATTGATAACAAAAGCAACCAGCAGAACGGCGCTTGCCACCAAGAAACTTATGACTGTTTGTGAGCCCCAGCCATCGGCCGGCGCTTTAGATAGACCATAAACCAAAGCCATCAAGCCGGCTGTGGCGGTAGTCGCGCCTGGCAGGTCCAGTTTCATTTTCTTAGTTTCTTCACCAATGTGATGAGGCAGTAATTGCGCAGCAGCCAATACTACCAGTATTCCAATAGGTACGTTGACAAAAAAATTCCAACGCCAATCCAGATACTGTGTTAACACGCCACCCAGCAGCACACCCACGGCAGCGCCGCCGGCCGATACGGCCGCCCACACACCGAGCGCACGGTTACGGTCCTTGCCTTCTTTGAACTCAGTTAGTACCAAAGACAAGGCCACAGGCGACATAAAAGCCGCCGCTAGTCCCTGTATGGCTCTGGTTATTATCAACATGGAGTCGGACTGAGCGACACCGCAAGCCAAGGAGGCCAAACCGAACATACCAACCGAGATCATAAACAGCCGCCTTCTACCATAAAGATCGGCAGCCCGCCCGCCAAGCAGCAAGAAGCCACCAAACGTCAACGTGTAAGCTGTGACCACCCACTGGAGGTCGTTGGGCGCGAAGTGTAAGTCGGCGCTAATTGACGGTAAAGCGACATTCACGATAGCTATATCTAGAACCACCATGAACTGGGCTAGTGTTAATAGGGCCAGTATTACCCATTTGTTACTCGCGTGTTTAGATACTTTTTTTACCATAACCCCCCTTACAAAATATGATGTTTATACTTCTTTACTAATTTAAAACACTCGGACTCAGGCCTTTAATTATAGCCAAGTTGCGTCAAGCTACAATACCAATCTATACTAAAAACCAATGAGTACGCTTACCAAAAGCACTATCGAACACGTGAACGGACCCAAAAAACAAAAAGTGTTAATTCTTGGCGGTGGTTTTGGCGGTATAAAGACCGCGCTGCAGCTAAGCTCTAGCAACAACTACCATGTAAGTCTTATATCCGATCAATCGAATTTTCGCTATTATCCCACCCTTTACAAAACAGCCACTGGCGGTAATCAGAACGCTTCCATAATATCGTTACAAGAAATTTTCAAAGATAAACCTGTCGATATAATTTTAGACAGCGCCAGAGTCCTTAACCGAACCAACAAGTCCGTGACCTGTGCTTCCGGCAAAAGTTATGAGTACGACATCTTGGTAGTAGCCTTGGGCGTGTTCACTAACTTCTTTGGTATCAAAGGACTGCAAAAGTACTCTTACGGAATAAAGACTCTGGATGAAGCCAGCGCTCTGCGAGACCATATTCACAAGCAGCTTGTTGACGACGGCCAGCCGGATCTGAATTATGTGGTGATTGGCGGCGGAGCCAGCGGGGTGGAACTGGCTGGAGCTCTGCCCGGCTATATCAAACACATAATGAAGCATCACGGACTTAAGCAGCGTAAGTTAAGTATCGAACTTGTCGAGGCAGCCCCGCGGCTGGTGCCGCGGATGTCTGTCAGATACTCCCGATTAATCGCCCGTCGCCTCCGTAAACTGGGGATCAAGCTTTACTTAAAGCAGACCGTGCAGGCAGAAACAGCCGAGGCTCTGACAGTCAGCGGACAGTCCATTAAAAGTCACTGTGTAATATGGACGGCCGGTGTAACTAACCATCCGTTCTTAAAAGATAACCAATTCAGCTTAAGCGACCACGGCAAAGCGGTGGTTGACGAATATTTACAGGCCGAGGATAGTATTTATGTCATCGGTGATAACGCCGAAACCCAATACTCCGGTATGGCCCAGACCGCTTTGCATGACGCTGTCTGTGTTGCCGACAATTTAAAGCGGCGGTCCAGTGGTAAAACACCAAAGCCGTACCAAGCCAAGCAACCAGTTTACGTAATATCGGTCGGCCCGCGCTGGGCAGCGGTTTCATGGGGCAAGTTCCAATTTTACGGAATTTTGGGCTGGGCCTTGCGCCAGGACGCGGACTTACGAGCCTACCACGACCTGGAGCCCTGGTGGAAAGCCTCAAAACACTGGATGGCTGATAGTGAAAGTCAGGAAGTCTGCTCGCTTTGTAGCCCCAAATAAAACCGGGAGTCATCCCGTTGTATAATTAAATCAGGAAGGTATTTGTCCTTATGGATATTGAAGCCCATGCCCTGATAACCATCCCCTACGACAACACTGGGATACCGGCATATCTGGCCGCTAAGCCTGGGCAGGCAGTCCGCCCGGGGTTGATACTGATACACGAGGTTTGGGGGCTAAATAACCACATCAAAGATGTGACTGACCGTTTATGCAAAGAGGGCTACGAAGTTATAGCCCCTGATTTGATTGCTGGTACGGACGCCGTCAAAGTAGTCAAACAGGATCTGGCTAAAGCGATGTTCGACCCTCAGGAGGGAGCCAGGCGCCAAGTGGAACTAAGAGCTATGATGACGCCCTTTGGCTCATCATACTTTGCCGAGCAAACGATTGCCAAGCTGCAGGCTTGTTTTGAGTATCTGGCCAACAAACCAAACATAACCAAAATTGGCGTGATGGGCTTTTGTTTCGGCGGGACTTACAGTTTTAACCTAGCCATCAACCAAAGCAAACTAAGCGCAACCGTGGCTTTTTACGGGCATGCCGACCACTCCGATGAAGAGATAAAAAGGATAAACTGTCCCATCTTAGCTTTTTACGGAGAGTTAGACACCAATTTGACCGACAAGTTACCGCAGCTGGAGGCACAGATGAAAAAAGCTGGTAAAAATTTTGAATCCAAGGTCTATCCCGGCGCCAGACACGCTTTTTTCAATAATACCAATCCGTTGACCTATAACGCCGCGGCAGCTAGTGACTCCTGGCAGCTAGCTATGCGCTTCTTGGAAGAAAACCTGAAATAGCTTTAGCCGTCAAAAAATTTCAGCTCAGCAATCTCGTTGGGTAGAAATCCCTGGTTGTGCTTAAAGCCTGAACGCCACTTGTAGTTCTTGCCATAGCCCAAGTCTTTCATGAGTTTGGTCGGCGCGTTACGCAAATGGAGCGGTACTGGCAGGTCCGGATATTGTCTGGCTGCCTCCAAAGCTTTGCCCATAGCCTCGGTTACCGAGCGTGATTTTGGGCATTTGGCCAGCACGACGGCGCAGTGGAATAAATTATATTGGCATTCCGGCATACCGATTCTCTCGACGGCCAAGAACGTACTGACAGCCAGGTTAAGCGATGCCGGAGCGGCCATGCCCACATCCTCGCTGGCAAAAACCACCATCCGGCGGGCGATAAATTTAGGGTCTTCCCCGGCCTGCAGCATCCTGGCCAGATAGTACAAACTGGCCGAAACATCCGAACCGCGCATCGACTTTATGAAAGCGCTGATAACGTTATAGTGATTTTCCCCGGTTTTCTCGTAACCGGGGATACGCCGTTGGGCGGCTAGCTCTACTGCTTCGGGCGTAATCGTGCCGCGGCTAAGTTGAGTCGCCAGTTCCAGATTACCTAGCGCAACCCGGGCATCCCCGCCGGATAATTCGGCCATCAGATTAAGACTTTTCGCTGGCAGGCGCTTGGCGCTGATTTTCTCCGCTTTGGCGGCTTTTTTAAGAATGCTGACTATCTCGTCTTTGGACAGAGGTTCAAGAACTATCACCCGGCTGCGTGATAGCAGCGGAGTAATAATTTCGAAGCTCGGATTTTCGGTGGTTGCGCCAATCAGAGTAATCAGGCCGCTTTCGACATGGGGCAGGAAGGCATCTTGCTGGGCCTTATTAAATCTATGAATTTCATCGACAAACAGCACGGTGCGCTTTGGACCTTTAGTGGTATCCCCCTGGGCGTTGGCCATGGCGCGCTGCACGACCTGGTTAACGTCAGCTTTGCCGGCATTAACGGCCGATAGCTCAACAAAATCCGCTCCGAGGTTACTGGCTATAATCCGCGCCAGCGTAGTCTTACCGGATCCCGGAGGGCCCCAAAAAATCAACGAAAACGGTTGACCGGATTTTTGCAGCTCCTGTAGTAATTTGCCCTCGGCTAAAATATGAGCCTGCCCGACCACATCGGATAGTTTTTGCGGACGCATCCGCTCTGCCAGTGGCCTGTCTTTCTCCATACCGTAATTATAGCCTAGGCTACAAGCTATAAGACTGTTTGTCCTTTAAGCTAAGCCTGGATACGATTGAAGCGGTTAACCGCAAAATAGACGCTGACCACCAAGGTAACAACGATAACTATAGCGTCTTTTAATAACCCGAAGTGGGTTTGTCCGATGAGCGTATAACGTAGGCCATCAACAGCATAGCTCAGCGGGTTGGCAGACGATAAAACTCTTAAAACTGTCGGCGCGCTGGTAAGCGGGTAAAGCGCGCTCGATAAGAAAAATAGTGGAAATATTAAAAAATTGTTAATGCCCTGAAAGCCCTGAAAATCTTCCACCATGCTGGCTATACCAGCGCCAAAACTAGTCAGCGCCAGACTTAGCGCCACAACAATTAAAAGCGCCACTGGCAGCAAAGCCCACTCATGAGGCCTAAAACCAAGCCCCACTGAAATTACAAAGACAAATAAGCCCTGCACGAGCGATATTGTGGCTCCGCCCAAAGCGTTGCCCAGTAAAACCCTAAGGCGGCTAACCGGCGCCACCAGCATTTCCTTCAAAAACCCAAATCGCTTATCAAACAAGATCTGGATACCCCAAAAAACTCCCGAGAATAAAATAGTTTGAATAATAATACCCGGCACTAAAAATTCCAGGTAGTTACCTTCCCCGGCTTTTTTATAAACGGCGCCGATGCCATAGCCCAAAGCCAGCAGGAATAAAATCGGCTGGCCGATGGCTCCAAGCATCCGGGAGCGGCTGCGGACATAACGCTTCATTTGCCTTAGCCACAAGATATAAATCACATCCATAATGCTATTTCAACCGGCTGTTACGCAGGGCGTTTCTGACATTAAGACCGTCATTGGATAAACTGGTTTCGTCACGAACTTCTTTACCTGTTAGCTGCAAATAAGCCTGCTCAAGGGTCCTAGTACTGGTCTGTTTGGTCAACTGTTTCGTAGTGCCGGTAGCGATAATTTTGCCGTGGTCGATAATTGCTATCCGGCCGGCCACTGCTTCGGCTTCATCAAGGTAGTGGGTGGTAAAGAAGATGGTCATGCCTTCGTTATCGCTTAGTTTTTTTACGTAATCCCAAAGCAGATTTCTGGTTTGGGTATCCAGGCCTAAAGTCGGCTCGTCAAGAAATAAGACTTTGGGATGATGTAGCAGACCACGGGCGATTTCTAGCCTCCGGCGCATCCCGCCGGAATAAGTTTTTACGTATGATTTGCGCCGGTCCCAAAGATCGACCAGCCTCATAAGGTTCTCTATACGCTCAGCCTGCTCGGCTTTGTCCACACTGTATAAGACGGCGTGGATTTGCATGTTCTCATATGCCGTAAGTTCTTCTTCCAAAGCCGGATCCTGAAAGACGATGCCAAAAGATTTGCGGGCCGAATCTTGCTCGTGGGTCACGTCGTGGCCATTTAGCACCAACTTACCGCTGGTCGGCCGAAGCATAGTGGTTAGCATGCTGATAGTGGTGCTTTTACCGGCGCCGTTTGGACCTAAAAAAGCAAAAATTTCACCAGGTTTGACTTCAAAACTGATACCTCTAACGGCCTCGATTTTCCCAAAGGTTTTAACCACGTCTTTGGCGACGATAATCGGTTTAGATGATTTAGGCATTAAATTCTATTATAACCCAAGTGAAGTGTCTTGGTTAAAAATTGTTAGCTTAGGTCTTTGTCGTCTAAGACGATGGTGCTGCCCGCCCCCGCTTGATTGCTAAGCAGGCGGGTGGCCACGGCGTCTTCAACCATTTTTTGGATTACCCGGCGCATCGGACGAGCTCCGAATTGCGGGTCGTAACCGGCTCTGACCACATGGTCCAAAGCGGCTTTGGTAAGCTCGACCTTGACGTTTTGGTTGCTTAAGGTCTTGTTAACGTCCGCTAACATCAATCCGGCTACTTGAGCCAGCTCTGTTTGGTTAAGCGGCCGAAACAGCACGACTTCATCGAAACGGTTAATAAGCTCAGGTTTAAACAGACCTTGACTTATCAGTTTGTCAATCAGAGGTCTTTCGAAGGTTTCCAGACTGTCACCGGCGGCTATGCGCGCGGTGATTTCTGCCGAGCCGGCGTTCGAAGTAGTAATAATGATGGAGTTTTTAAACGAAGCCAGTTTACCAGTCTGATCCGTCAGATGTCCTTCATCCAGCATCTGGAGCAACAGATTAAGGACATTGGGATGAGCCTTCTCTATTTCATCAAGCAAAACGACCGAGAACGGCTGTTCGCGAATTGCCAGCATTAAACTTTTATCGTTAGACCCTCCGCTGTCAAGCAGCCGAGCCACATCTTCCGCACCTTGGTATTCGGTCATATCCAAACGAATCATCCGCTGCTCATCACCAAAATAAGTGGTCGCTAACGAACGGGCCAGCTCTGTTTTACCCACGCCGGTTGGCCCTAAGAACAAGAAACTCCCGACCGGCCGGTTAGGATTGGAGACGCCGGCCCGGCCCCGCCGCAGTGCGGCCGCAACCACCTTAACTGCCCGGTCCTGGTTAATCATACGAGCATGGATGCTAGTCTCTAGGTGCAAAAGGGCATCGGCCTCCGGGGCCTGGGCTTTGGATACTTTAACGCCGTGAGTTTTCTCAATTGCCATTTGTACGGACATGGCTGTCATTACGTTATTTTCAACGTAGGGTATGGCCTGCTCCAAAACGTTAATGGCTTTGCCCGGGTAGGCCTGGTCTTGCATATATTGGCCGCTTAGACGGTAAGCTTCTAGAAGCGCCTCATAGCTGACTAGCAGTTTGTCTTTGGCTTCGAACGTAAGGGCGGTGTCTTCCAGGATTTTCATAGTCAGCGCTTGGTCCGGTTCGGTCACATTAATTACGGCAAGTGTCGTTGCCAATGATTCATTGCTAGCCTTAAGCTGCTGGAAATCCCCAGGAGTAAACGCGGCGACTATCTTAACGTTATGATTTTGTAAAACCGGCAGAAGAATTTGGCTGATATTAATCGCGCCAGCACCACTACCAAAGAACAGCCGGGCCTCATCCAAAAATATTATGATGTTGCCGGCGTGTATCGCCTCACCGAATAATGTCAGCATGGTTTTTTCTAACTGGTCACCGGCTGAAGATAAAATTATCGAAGCGTTAAGACTTACCATTTGGTAATATCGCAAACTTTCATCGCGTCCTTCCAGTAGGCGTTGGGCCAAACCGTAAGCCAGACCGGTCTTACCCGTCCCAACCTCACCAACTATGGCAACACTGCCCGAGCCTTGGCTCAAGTTGTGAACCACGCTGTCCAAAACATCACCGTGAGCCAGTGTGTGAAAATGCCCGCCACCGGCTTCAATCATCCGGCTGACGTTTTGGCCGAATCTATCGAGCGTCGGCGTAAAACCGCTGGCCCAGTCCCGGCCGATGCCACCAAAATAAGGCTTTGGCTGGTTGATAAATTGATTCAAACGAGTAAACCAGCTATAGGTTTCCACCACGTCCTCTGGCTTAAGATTGTGGCCCGCCAAATACTGCTTGGCTGGATCGTTACCGGCCAGCAATCCAGCGGACAAGACCGCTCCGTCCAGTTCCAAAGCTCCGGTCTTAACCATCAAATCTTGGCAAGCCTGCCAGATAGCCGACATATCCGCCTCGGCCTCGCTAAGCAATTGACCGACTTGCCGCGAATCAATCAACAGATGGTTGGTCAAAAATCTAGCGGACCAGGTCTTTTGAGCAACTTCCCAAGCCCGTTTTGTTGATACCTGGCTTTTTTTACCAAAACTCCCAAGCAGAACTGGTTCTAAAATATCGTCTAAAGAACGGGCCGGAACCCGGGGCGGGAGATGGCTTAGGTCGCGTTTGTACCAAAGCGCAACCATCAAATTAGCTAAGGCCAAGGCTAGAACAGCGTAACCGATTCGGCGGGTACTCTCTTGAACGACTAGCGCCACTCCGCCGGCGCCAGAAATCGCCGCCAAGGAAACTATTACCATCCACACTATCCCGTGAATACGGTTGGCTAGCCTAGCTTTTTTAGTCCGCCGGCTACTTAAGTTAAGCTCCACGCTCATCCGCTAATACTCCGTACCAAGAGGTAAACTATGGCTACCGGAACCAATGGCCATATTAAAGCCAACGCCAAACCGGCCAGGGCTGCGAAAATCATCATCAAAAAAGCAGCCAAAAGCGTAAACAGCCTTACAAAGAATCCTATGACTCTTGAAAACATATTATCAATTAGCCCCCTGAACTTTTCATCTAGCGAACGGCCAGGCAAGCTGACGATTCTTTTCCAAGGCGAAAATAAGGTGCGCAGTAACACATCAGCCGAAAAAGCTCGTTGTACCTTTTTTACCCAACTAAACGATTCACGCCAAGCGAAAACCCAACCTGGCCCATACCACCACGCGAAAAACTCAAAAAGCATAACCTAATTGTACCTCAAAACCCCAGTTAACAAACTAACCTAGTTTAATTACGCGCTCAAGATGTTCCTGGAGATATGCTGGGTTTGGCGGCTCACCAGTTAATTTTTCTAAAAGCTCGGCGGGTTTGTAGCGTCGCCCTTCTGCGTGGATGTTTTGCCTCAGCCAGCCAAGCAACTTGGCAAAATCACCGCTAGAAAAGCCCTTGGCTAAACCAGGTATCTTCTGACTAACGGTGTTATAAAGCTGGGCGGCATAAAGATTACCCAAACTATAAGTCGGAAAGTATCCAATAGCTCCATGAGCCCAATGCACATCTTGCAAGACGCCTTGCGCGTCATCGGGTACATCAAGCCCCAGATAATCTTTCATTTTTTGATTCCAGACGGCTGGTAATTCAGATACTTTCAGTCTACCCTCTACCAGTTGTTTCTCTATTTCGTACCTAAGAATTATATGTAAGTTATATGTCACTTCATCAGACTCCACGCGAATTAAGTTTGGTTTTACACGGTTAAGCCAAAGGTGAAGTTCCCGGCTGGTAAATTTAAGCTTTTGGTCAGGAAAGTACTTTTTAAGTAGCGGATACAAATACTCCGAGAACTCTCGGCTGCGGCCCACAAAGTTCTCCCACATCCGGGACTGCGACTCATGTACTCCCAACGATATGGCCTGACCTAGCGGTGTACCAAAGTGCTCAGCCGGCAGACCTTGCTCATAAAGAGCGTGACCGATTTCGTGGATGGTCGAGCCTAAGCTCACCCAAAAATCGGCTTCGTCGTAACGCGTAGTAACTCGCACGTCCGTTTGGTGAAAGCTGGTGGTAAAAGGGTGGGGGCTGGCGTCTATCCGGCCCGTGTCAAAATCATAGCCAAGCGTTTCCGACACCTCATGGCATAGTTTTGTTTGGGCGCCTAACTCGTAAAAAGCTTTTGGTAGGCTCTGTTGTTTCTTATTTTTGGCCTGCTTGATTAGTGCTGACAGGTTCTTGGCAATCGGGCTGAACAACTTGTCCAGTTGCGCGCTGGTCATACCCGGCTCGAACTCGTCAAGTAGCGCGTCGTAAGGCGAGACCTTAAAACCGATAAGCTCGGCTTCCTGGCGTTTCATGTCCACCATCCGCTTTAAAACCGGTTCATAAATTTTAAAGTCTTTTTGTTTTCGGGCTTCCGCCCAAGCTCCAAAAGCTTCGGATGTCAGCCTGGTCAAGTCCTCGACGAATTTAACCGGTAGTTTTTGGGCTCTGGAAACATCGCGCCAGGTCTCTTCGGCATTGACTCTGTCGTCGGCACTTAAAGACTGGCTGTCGCTATTTAACTTCCTGGCAAGTTTAACAAACTCGTCGGATGTAAACTTCCTGTGGATTTCGGCGGAAAGCAAAGCGCTTACTTCGCCCCTATAGGCATGGGCTTTGGGTGGTAAATTTACTTCTTCGTCCCAACTCAAAACAGCCAAAGCCGAGCCAAGTTTAGCGATTGTCTGGAGCTGCTCACGTAACCTCTGTGATTCAGTCATTGTCTTAAATAATAGCAAAATCAGCCTGGAACCCGTATGCAAGCGGGCTATATTACAACACCTGGGTGAACCAGAATAATTTGTCCTAGGGATTCTATCCGTATGGTTTATAATTCAAAGAGGTAAAGGTTATTTATAGTGGCAGAACACGGGCGTAACCAGGCAGGTTTTACATTAGTCGAGCTGGCCATAAGCATCGTTGTGCTTGGCATATTGTCCACCAGCATTTTTGGACTTTATACATCTTTGGTCAACAGCGCGGTACTAATTAAGCGCCGGGCTGTCGGACTGACTTTGGCAACCAACCAGATGGAATACTTAAAGTCTTTGTCTTACGACAAGTTAGCGGTCGCTGGCGGCAGCATATATAGCACCAGTCCCTTACCGGCTACAAAAACCCAAAAAATCAACGGTGTTACCTACACCATAACCACAAGCATTAATTATGTGGACGATGCTTTTGATGGTTGCGGCTCTTATCCTTCGCTGGCCCTGAAGCAGCTTTATTGTCGCAACTATCCTCCGCCATCCGGAGCACCGGCCACCGATCAAAATCCGGCAGATTACAAGATTGTCCATGTTTCTACTTCCATCGTCGGCAACCCCAACCTTGCCGAAGTCGATACCCAAATATCGGCGCGGGTCGCCGAAACCGCCAGTAACACCGGGGCGCTTTTCGCGAAAGTTATCGATAATAATGGCACCCCCGTATCTGGAGCGACAATCAACCTGGCCAATAACAGCTTGGTTCCGGCAGTTAATTTGTCGGATAGTACCGACAGCAACGGGGTGGCTGTTTTTTACGGCTTACCACCAGATACGACTGGGTACCACTATGTCGTTGCAGCCTCCAAATCAGGCTATTCAAGCCTCATGACCATTGGCCCCAACGGTAGTCTCCAGCCTACATATCCCAGCCAAAATATTCTTATCCAACAATCGTCATTTGTTACCCTTACGATTAAGCAACAGGGTATCAGCAGTTTAGTAATCGAAACTACCGACGTTAACGGTAACCCGATTCCAGACGCCAAGATTTACGTAAAAGGCGGATATAAAAAATATACCCTAACTACGGATACATCTTACTATTACGATACGCTCAGTCCCTCGGATACCCGACCGGTTAGCGACAGCGACGGTTTAGCGGCCTTGTCTAACCTAGTACCGGGGGGTTATGTATTTTGCGGCGATTTGGGAGCAACCAGTTGTTCAGTAGGCGGCACAACTTACTACCTAGCAGCAGCTGTGCCGTATTCCGGGAACAACCCCTTCAACCCCGTTACGGTACCTACATATGACCCGGCTTCACCCCCTAGCACAACCTTTGATTACGGAGGTAATAGTTATTTACAAAAAGTAAGACTAATGCTGAGCACCAACTCTAACTATCCGCGGGTTGTAAGCTTATCACCAGATGATGTCAGCTTATCCGGGGGGGCAGCTTCAGCATTTGATTTTCAAATAACCGGTGCCAACTTACCATGCAGCAGTAACGCCAGCAGTTGCTTAACGACAGTACAGTTCATACAGGGGACCTCAACTTTCACCGCCTCGTGTACCGGAACAACCGGCGGAACTCAGCTTGACTGCACCGTTGACTTAACCGGCGCGTCCGTGGGTAGTACTCAGCTGGTTATTACTGCTAGTGGCTTTACCCTTACCCTGCCCGCGAGTCCTTTGCTTGGAGGTCTTGATGTTACACCGTAAGTCTTATGGCGGCGGTTTTACGATAATAGAGTTGCTTGTGACTATTGTTGTAATCGGCGTGGTCAGTACGGCCATGTATACCATGTTCGTGTCTTCAATCAATCAGTTCTTCGGCTTACAGCAAGACAGCATGCGCTTTGGAGATTTGGCCCTCCAGTCACAAAGAGTAGCCTCCATTCTAAGGGGCTTAACCGATATTACCGAAGCCACCGACGACGATATTACTGTTTATGCTTATTTTTCACCAAATGATAACTATGTGTCTTTTATCCACTACTATAAGGCTAACGGCAACACCGTGATGCTCGCAGACGTGACACCGATGTCCGCTAACCCCCCGATTGGCACTCCCATTACAGCCAATAAAAAGACCTATACGATAATGAACCCCTTTTATGCTGATCCGACTGTCCAAACTTTTGTCTATCTTGACTCCGCCGGTAATATCATACCGACACCAATTACCGATCTGCACGTAATCAAGGGTATCCGGGTCAACCTAGCCGTACCGTCCGATACTCCGGTCGCCAGCGGTAATCAAACCATCTCATTGCAGGTCAGCTTAAGAAACAGGAAGGCAAACCTATGAGCTCAACAAAAAACCAACCGTTGAATCAAGGGGGGTTTGCCCTGCCAGGTCTACTGAGTTTCATGATAGCTATGGTTATTATTTCAACGGCAGTGGTCATACTTATAGATAGTAACAGCAGCATTGTCGGCAATAACGCCACCAGCCAAAAGGCCTTCAATATAGCTGAGGCCGGTGTTAATTACTACCTGTGGCACCTAAGTCATAACGCTACCGACTACAAAGACGGCCAAACAACTCCGACTACGCCGGATCCAACTCTTGGCTATGGCCCTTACGTTCATAGTTATGTGGATGATAACGCCAAAGTAGAAGGTACATACACCCTTTGGATTAAACCCCAAGGAGGCGGCTCCACCCTTGTAGACCTCCGTTCAATCGGCCAAGTAACCGGCAGCAATATCACCCGGACTATCCAAGCCCAGCTGGGAGCTCCATCCTTCGCAAGTTATGCGGTACTTTCAGACTCAGCCTTGTGGTTCGGTAACACAGAGGATGCCGATGGCCCAATATTTTCAAACCAAGGGGTTAAAATGGATGGCTCTAATAACGACACCGTCTCCAGCGCCAACGCTTCGTATACGCCCTCAGTAGCAATAGGAGGAGACGGTAGCAGCCACCCTGGAGTATGGTGCAACTTATCCGTCACTTCGCCGGTTGACTGCGCAACACGCTCAAAAGACAACTGGATTTATCCTGCTCCAGCTATCGACTTTAACCAGATATCCGGCACGTTGTGCACGATAAAAAAACTCGCCTTCGCGGCCGATTCAGCTACCTCGGCTCTTGCGGGCCAGGCAAATGCCTGCAATCAAACTCCCACTACCCGTACCGCGTCCTACATTCCGCAGCGTGATTCAAGTGCCAATACTTCACGGGGATATCTTATAGAGTTAAATTCTAACGGTAAATATAATCTATACACGCTCAATAACGAAAAAGACACTTTTACTAGCTACACCACAGCCCTTTCCCCAACCCTGGTAGCCAGCAACATTCCCATCTCTAGCTCAGGCATTATTTACGTAGAAGATAACGTATGGGTTCGCAGTAACCCGACCTTCCACGGACGTGTATCTATTGCTGCCGGCCGTTTAGCGACTTCCGTTACCGCCAACGTCACTGTTGCGGATGATTTGGCCTATACTGCCAAAGACGGAAGCGACGCGGTTGGCTTAATTGCCGAGGGCAACGTGTCTATCGCCCCCTATGCGGCGCCGGCAACCGGTTCATTCACTCTAGAGGTTGATGCCGCGGTAATCGCGGCAAATGGCAACGTTTGGTTCCCTGCCCGCTACAGTTTCGCAAGTCAAAGATGCACAAGAGGTTACGTAAGTAATAACCAGCTTCTTAATTTTTACGGTTCAATAGCCGTCAGACAAACTTGGACCTGGTCTTGGCAGCTTAATAATTCTTGCGGTGATGCGGTAGCCGACCCTTCTGTCCCCGGACAATACATATCGGGTTTTAAATACAACACGACCCATTACGACCACAACCTTCTATATAATCCACCCCCTAGCTTCCCGGTTACCAGCAGTTACAACATCCTGTCCTGGCGCGAAGTTCTAACCCATCCCTAATCAAGCACGTGAGATAATTAGTATGGTGAGCGGTGAATTAGTTAAAGGGTCTTTAAACTAAACGAAAGGAAATCTTATGCAAAAAATATCCCCGTTTTTATGGTTTGATAGCCAGGCCGAAGAAGCGGCAAACTTCTATACTTCAGTATTCAAAAACTCAAAGGTCGGACATATCAGTCGTTATGACGCGGCATCGGCTAAAGCGTCCGGCCAGCCGGAAGACTCGGTTTTGACAGTTAGTTTCCAGCTAGAAGGTCAGGATTTTACGGCTTTAAATGGCGGCCCGCTGTTTAAATTCAGTGAGGCCATATCTTTCTCTGTGGAGTGTAAAGACCAGGCAGAAATTGACTACTACTGGGGAAAACTCTCGGCGCGCCCAGAGTCGGAACAGTGCGGCTGGTTAAAAGATAAGTTCGGTCTAAGTTGGCAGATAGTGCCCAAAAATATGGACGCTTTGATAAAATCACCCAAAGCTATGCAGGCCCTAATGCAGATGAAAAAAATAGTTATAGCCGACCTTCAAAAAGCCAGCAGTTAGGCGATGTGTTCTTCGTCGTGGCTAGACTACCGCGAAAGTCTGCAACACAAACTTAACTCAGTTTTCTAGCGTGGCTGACAATTACCGAGTATTCGTCGGCTGGGACAACATAGACTTTGGCTGGATGGGAAGCCGGACTGATTCGCGTCAGTTCTTTTAGTTCTTTAAGCCCATGGTTTATTTTAGGATTCAGCTGCAAACCCAAAAACATCAGACGTTCGGTAACCCGCCTGCGGATTTGGACAGAGCGCTCCCCTACCGTGCCTGTAAAAACTAGCGCGTCAACCCCACCTAAGGCAGCCACCATTTGCCCGATAGCTTGCTGCACTCGGTAAATATACATATCAAGCGCTAACTTGGCCCTACTATCCCCATCACGTTCAAGTTCCAAAAGGACTTTAATGTCAGCCGAGGTACCACTCACACCCAAAAGCCCGCTTTTATGATTCAGGTACTCCTGCAAATCTTGGCTGCTCAGTTTAAGCTCGTCCTGCAGCACTTGGGCTGCGGTTACATCTATACTGCCGCTACGTGTCGACATCATCAGTCCTTCTAGCGGCGAGTAACCCATGGTCGTATCTATGCTCTTACCAGATTTTACAGCCGTTACGCTGGCGCCGCTGCCTAAGTGGCAAATCACCAACCGCAGCGGTAATTTATCTTTGGGTCTAAGAACCTTCACAACCGATTCCGCCGACAAACCATGATAACCGAACCGTTTTATATCCAGCTTGTCCGTGTCCTTGAACGGTAAGGCATAGCCGCTGGCATGATCCGGCATGGTGTGGTGGAAGGCGCTATCTGAAATACCTAGAAGCACGGCCTCCGGAAAAGCTTGTTTTAACAGATGAACTTCTTGCAGACCGGCATTAATATGGAGTTGAGCTCGAGGCTCCAAATCAGTCAGTTTATCGATAGCCTGTTTATCAAGCACCCTATCCTGTTGAAAATAACTAGATGGAGCCACTACCCGCAGCGCGATTGTTTTTATCTGGTCTTTTACGCTAAGTAAGCCGTGGCTTTGCAAAATAGAAAAGACTTTACTGCCAGCGAAAGTTAAATGAGAAATATCGGCGGGTTTTGGCGAGTGGTGCTCACCATTTGTTTCGGACGTGTATATAACTTTGCCATCAAGCAGCTCAAAATGAATTTTTATTAAGCACTTGTCGTCGCTGTAAAGTGCGTACTTGCGGCTGGCGCTGCCTGGGTTGGCAACAAGAATTAGCGAGTCCACTGCCATGCATCTATCTCCGGCATATCAACGCCGTTTTTCTTTATGAATTCGGTATTATCGGCAATTTTTTGCTCATATTTTTTGATAATATGCTGGGCTTCTTCGTATGGTATACGGCCAGTGGTCGACATTTTTTCAAATACCTCGATAGCCAGATGATAGCGGCTGGTACGGTTGCGCACATGCATGTCAAAAGGCGTAGTGGTGGAACCGCTTTCAATGTATCCATGGATGCTGAAACGTTGCGGCGAGGAAGCTATGTAGTCAAAAATAATGGCTTTCAGTGTTTCGGGGTAGCCGTGAAAATTACCAATCACCGGCTTATCCGGCGTAAATAACAAATTGAAACCTTCGTGCGTCAGGCACATGCCACTTTGGCCAAGGCCGCAGCTGGTGAGCGACATAATATTCACGAAACGTAAGCGTATATCCGGCCACTCCTGCTTAACGATATCCACCGCCGCTAAAGCCTCCTTGGTCAAGTAGTCGCCGGCAGCTGTCAACACAACGTCGGGATTATCTTCGGAGGCAAAATCCCATACTGCCAACCCGGCCTCAAGCTGTTTCTTGGCTTGTTCTGGTGTCAGCCAACGTGGCTCCAATGTCTTACCGGCCACGATAATATTGATTTGACGGGTAGTTGACATGCAGTGTTCTAAAACAACCAAGGTGGAGTTACCATCTGGCGGAAAGTAAACATCAACAAAATCGCCTTGGCGGCGCAAAACATCAGCAATAAACCCAGGGTTTTGGTGGGAAAAACCATTGTGTTCCTGACGCCAGCCGGAAGATGTAAGAATGTAGTTGAACGACGGAATCGAACCTCGCCACGACACATCCTCGCTCTGGCGTAAAAACTTGGCGTACTGGTCCATCATGCTGGTCACCACCGGCACAAAGGCTTCGTAAGATGCAAACACGGCATGCCGGCCGGTTAAAATGTAACCTTGGGCCAAACCCTGCAGGTTGTGCTCGCTGAGCATTTCCATAACCCGTCCGTCTGGATTCAAATCTTTATCCCACTGCTCAGTCGGGAGCGTCCAAGCCCGTTTGGTAGTTTTAAATATTTCGTCTAATTTATTTGAGTAAGTTTCATCGGGCGACATCATCCTAAAGTTTTTAGCTTCGTTATTAAGCCTAAAAACTTCGTTTAAATATAAACCCGCTCGCCGCATACTGCTGCTACCGATCGTACCGGGTTTGGTGGCGTCCTCGGCGTATTGTTCGGGCGATGGCAAAACCAACGGTTTGTAAACCGGGTCACCGCCCATGGCGTGCTTACTTAAGCCCAGCCGCTTTTCGGGTTCCGGCATCAGCGAGTTGATAAATCCGCCAAATCCTTGCACTTTAGAAAAAAGCTCTTCGATCTTGTAAGAGCGCAGCCACTGTTCCAACATCCTTAGTTGTTCCGGGTCGGTCTTTGCCTCCGTTAAAACAACTTGGTGGCTTAAGCAGTTGCCTTCTATTTTCTGCCCGTTGAGTTCTTTAATACCAGTCCAGCCTTTTAAGGTTCGCATGATAATCATCGGCAATCTGGCAAAACCAGGATCACTGGATTGTTTGATTTTTTGAATCTCACCGTAGGCCCACTCCAAAATATTTTGCATCTGCGTGTGAATATCGTCACCGCTGACAATTTTTGGTTGATAACCATAGCCGGCAAACAATGACATCAGTTCTTCGTCGCTCATGCGGCCAAAGATTGTCGGTGCCGAAATCTTATAGCCATTGAGGTGTAGGATTGGCAACACTGCTCCATTTGTTTTTGGGTTCACTAATTTATTCAGATGCCAGGCTCCAGCCGTCGGACCGGTTTCGGCCTCGCCATCACCAACCAAACAAGCGACTATAAGGTTCGGGTTATCCAAAACCGCGCCGTAAGAAGTCGACAACGAATAGCCCAGCTCGCCGCCTTCCAAAATAACGCCCGGGGTTCCGGGATTACTGTGGCTGGGGAAACCATAAGGCCAACTGAAATTACGGCACAGGTATCCCAAACCTTCGTACGTCTGTTTGGCTTCGGGGTAAAACCGCTGCAACGTGCCCTCTAAAAACAAGTTGGCCTGCAAAGCCGGAAAGGCGTGGCCCGGACCAAGCACAAACATAATCTCCTGATTACGGCTCTTGGCCAGGTAGCTTAGGTGCGAATAAGCAAAGTTAACCCCCGGGCCCGATCCCCAATGCCCTAGCAGCCGGGGCTTGATATCACCAAATACAAGCCCCCGCTCCATCAAAAAATTATCTTGCAAGAATATTTGAGCAGCAGTCAAATAGTTAGCCACTCGCAGATACTTATCAAAATCGGTGCCCACATCATTCATACCTGATATACATTCTAATTGCTCAAGCTATAAAAAGCTAAAGGTTATGTTCTTTATTCGCATCATCTTATTAATTTTGCACGACTCGCTAATCAAAACTGGGGGCTTTATTAAATGTGTTAGGAAGACCATAATACAAAGATAGGTGAGAAAAAGTTTGTGACTGAAATACTAAAAAATATGTTCCGGCGCAAGACCCGGACAATCCTGACGATTTTTGGTATTACTATTGGAATTTTTGCTTTTACTGTCATGGGCTCTATGGCCGAAAAAATTAACTTGCTGGTAAGCGGTGGCACCAAATACTACTCGGATAAAGTAACTGTCAGCCAAAGCGATTCGCTGTTCATATCAGCGCCAATGGATATTAAAAAAGCCCAGGAAATAGCCAAGGTAAGCGGGGTAAAAGCCGTGTCGGCCAATGTTTACACGTCTTTATCGGATACTCTCGACGCCGTTAGCTTCGGGCCGCCAGCCAGCATCACCGGCGATGATTTTAAAGGCCGTCCTTACGAAAGCTTTAAAATAACCTATAGCCAGGGGCGTGAACTTAAAGAAGGCGACCGCGACAAAGTAGTTGTAGGTTCGGATCTGGTAAAGAAGTTGAAGGCTAAAGTGGGTGGCACTGTGAATATAAGAGGCAAGGATTATCAAGTCGTTGGAATCATGAACAAAACCTTGACCGCGCCAGACAATTCCGTAGTCACGACGCTCGCCGATGCCCAAAACATATATTACAACAGCCTGCCGGAGCTTATACGCGCTCAGACAAAACCACAAAACGTAGTAAACGGCTTCACCGTCTACGTTAATCAGGGTATCGATCCCGATGAGTTGGCCACCAAGATTAACAAACAAGTGTCTGATGTAAAAGCGTCCGGACCTAAGGCTTTTCAGGAACAAATAGCCAATGCTACCGGTATTTTCAACGCCATACTTTTTGGTGTAGCCCTTATCTCGTTAGTTGTCGGCGGGCTTTCAATCATTAATACCATGACTATGTCCATCTCTGAGCGAACGCGGGAAATTGGTATTAAAAAAGCCATCGGCGCAAAAACAAGTAATATCCTTTTTGAATATTTAACTGAGGCCGGACTTATCGGTCTTTTTGGCGGATTACTAGGCTGGGGATTGGGCGCCTTAACTGTTTTTACTGTAAATAAGGCAATGGAAAACAGCGGTAATATTATATTCCTGCTGACTACGCGGATATCTGTTTTCGCTCTAGCTTTTGCGGTCATACTGGGTATTATTGCTGGTTTTTACCCAGCCTACCACGCTGTTAAACTCAACATCG
>JACRBB010000022.1 GCA_016234585.1 Candidatus Saccharimonadota bacterium | reverse complement strand
GGTAATCAATCATAATCTTAGCCCCGACCAGATGCACGACGCCGTGATGATAATGCGTATCATCTCGCTCAACCCGCTGTTATTTACAATTTCAGGTATCTTAACCTCTCTCCAGCAAACCTTCGGGCGTTTTTTCTTCTATGCCTTGGCTCCGATACTTTATAACAGCTGCATCATCGCCAGCGTTTATATTTTTAATGAAAACTTAGGGCTTGTAGGCTTGTGAATCTGAGCGTTGTCCGGGGCTGTTTTACAACTTTTTATAGTCTGTTTCGGCTTGCTTGGCATGCGGTTTAAGTATCACCCCAGAATCAACCTGCATAACGCCGACTTTAGAAGAATCTTACGCCAGCTGCCGCCACGCTCCGTAGACCAGGGCATCGACTCCATCAACAGCATCGTGGAAACTAACCGGGCCAGCACGCTAGGCACCGGCTCAATTACTTTTTACGAGAACGCTTACACCTTGCACCTGGTGCCTATATCTTTAGTGGGTACGGCTATTTCTACGGCGGCTTTCCCCCGGCTTAACAGCCGTCTGGCCCAAGGCCGCCCCGATCTGTTCAAGCGCGATTTCTTGATGGTTCTGAGGGCGATGATTTGGATTATTCTGCCAGTAGCGGTTATTTCTTTCTTTGGTCGCGCGTACCTGGCCCGTTTAATTTATAAGAATATTGCGCCCGAAATAGCTTTGATTTTTGGTTTCTTGGTCGGCGCCATAGTCTTTAGGACTATATACTCCATTATTTCGCGGTATTTCTACTCACAAAAAGATACCAAAACCCCATTGTTCGTATCACTTTTCGCCATCGCCCTAAACATATTTTTAGCTTTTACCTTATCACGGCCCAGCTCTTATGGCATTACAGGTCTAGCTTTAGCTCAATCCATCGTGGCCACCGTCGAAGTATTTATCTTGCTATTGATTATGGTTTGGCGCGACCACCACTTGTTTACCGCCGATTTCTGGAGCGGCATAGTCCGGACCCTTTCGGTAACCGGTTTTACGGTTATTACAACTTATACGATGGTCACATTGGTTCCGTTGCTGGCTAGTGATCGAGGTTTTATTACTTTGGGTACCAAGTTGCTGTTTATCGTAGTTCCGACCCTTGTCGTTCACATTGCTATTTCTTCGCTTTTTGGGCTGGAAGAAGTCCGCCCGGTAATCAATAAGCTCCGGCAGATTATCCTCAAGCCCGTTCGCATCCAGTAGGCTCTCATCTGTATGCGAACTGGCCTACCTCTGTTATAATCTAGAACAATGACACAGGACCATATTGTAAATCGAGTTTTGTGTGTGGATGCGATGCAAGGCGAGCGCGAGCAGCGGAGTGAGATGTAGGATGCCTACATTGAACGAGCAGCACAGCGGTTCAACGCCGCAGCGCGCCGCAAATGCCGGCAGTGCTACCGGCTCTGCTGGTAGGCAGGGCGGCATGGCACAAGAATCGATTCGGAATTTTTGTATTATTGCTCATATTGACCACGGCAAGTCCACGCTGGCTGATCGCCTGCTGGAGTTAACTGGCACGGTAGAAATGCGCAACATGAAGGCCCAGATGTTGGACCGCATGGATCTGGAGCAAGAGCGAGGTATAACCATAAAGCTGGCCCCTGTTAGGATGAAGTACAAGGACTATGAGCTTAACTTAATCGACACGCCTGGACATGTGGATTTTAGCTACGAGGTTAGCCGCTCCCTGGAGGCTGTAGAAGGAGCCATATTGGTAGTTGATGCCAGTCAGGGTATCCAAGCCCAAACACTGGCCAATGTTTATTTGGCTATGGCGGCAGATCTTAAGATAATCCCGGTACTTAATAAAATTGATTTACCGGCTGCCGATGTGGAACGCGTCACCGCCGAGGTTGTGAGCCTACTGGGCTGTAAAAAAGAAGATATTTTGCTTGTTAGTGCTAAAACCGGGCAGGGAGTGGATGCGGTTTTAGATAGGGTTGTCAGTGAGATTCCGGCGCCTTCGGGCATAGCCCAAGCTCCAACCCGGGCTTTGATTTTTGACAGTTACTACGACGATTACCGCGGCGTGATTCTTTACATCCGGATGGTAGACGGCCACATTGGTAAAAATGATGCTGTAAGAATGATGGCTACCGATGCCCAGGGATTAGCTCTGGAAACAGGTTGTCTAAACCCGGATATGTTGTCGATGGGCAAATTAAGTACCGGGGAAATTGGCTATATAGTTACCAATCTAAAAACTACTAAAGAGGCTAGAGTTGGTGATACCGTGACTTTAATTTCCCATAACTCAATCACACCGTTGCCTGGCTATAAAGAATTTAAGCCGTTCGTTTATGCCGGATTTTTCCCGGAGAGCAACGAGCATTATCAGACTTTAAAAGAAGCCGTAGAAAAGCTTGGCCTAAGTGACTCCGCGCTACAATCGGAACCGGAAAATTCTCCTGTGCTGGGTTTTGGACTTCGCTTAGGCTTTTTAGGTTTGCTACATATGGATATTGTCCGCGAGCGCCTCGAGCGCGAATATGGTCTGGACCTCATCATAACCAATCCCTCTACTGATTATCAGGTAAAACTGACCACCGGGGCCGAGCTGGCTATCAAATCAGCATCAGAGTTACCCGACGTCAGCGGGATTGAACTAATCAGGGAGCCGTGGGTGAAGGGCGAAATAGTCTGCCCCGTAAGCTACGTGGGAGCCGTGATACAGCTAATTGTGAACTCCCGTGGTCATCAGAAGCATTTGGATTATGTTGACGCCAGACTGGCCGTGATTGACTTTGAGGCACCGCTGGCTAATCTCCTGACCGATTTTTATGATCAGCTTAAAAGCATAACCTCCGGTTACGGCTCATTTAACTATGAGTTGTCGGATTACCGGGCTGAAGATTTAGTAAAGCTGGACTTTTATATCGCTGGCGACCGAGTTGATGCGCTGTCTTTAATGGTTCACCGTTCCGAGGCCGACCGTTTGGCGCGTTCTACCGTAGAGAAACTCAAGCAGGTTATCCCCCGCCAACAGTTCAAGGTCAGCCTTCAGGCGGCCATCGGCGGCAAATTCATCGCCCGGGAAGATATTAGCGCCTTCAGAAAAGACGTTACAACCGGACTGTACGGCGGTGACGTATCACGTAAAAAGAAGGTTTTGGCCAAGCAGAAAAAAGGTAAAGAGCGCATGAAACGTTTTGGCAAGGTTGACATCCCCGCCGAAGCCTTCGCCGTAATGCTCAAAAGGGACTAACGGTGACCAAAGAAGATTTTTTAAAACTGTTACCAGGTCTCGTTAGTGGTTATAGGGCGGCACCCGATGTATTGGACCGAATCGCTAAAGTTAATTTGGTGATGATTATTGGGCCGTCGGGAGTTGGCAAAACTACTTTAATTCAAGGGTCGGGTTTGCCATTTGTACCATCCGATACCACTCGCGAACCCAGACCCGGTGAGCAAGAAGGCGTGGATTTTTATTTCCGCAAAGACTACGGCCAGTTAGTAAAAGACATTAAGACTGGACGGTTTGTCCAAATTGTTGTAGGTGTGGCCGGAGATCTGTATTCAACCAAAGATACTTCTTATCCTGCCTCTGGTGTAGCTGTTATGCCCGTACTAGCTGAAGTAGTGCCAATATTTAGGAGTCTAGGTTTTGCTAGCACAACCAGTGCTTTTATAACCCCACCATCATACGAAGAGTGGATGAGCCGTATGAAAAGCCACAACTTAGACCCCAGCCAACTCGACAAACGACTTAAAGAAGCCAGAAGATCGCTTGAATTTGTCGTTGCCGATAATCAGGTCCACTTTATCTTAAATGACGATCTTGACGCGGCGGTAACCCAACTTGACCAGCTTTTGCTTGGAAAGGTAGACAGAGACCGTGAATCCAGCGCCAGGCAAATCGCTATGTCTTTACTGGATAAACTAAGCTAACAATCGGTGGTAGAATAGACGAAATGCAAAAAGGTAAATTATTGGTTATTTCTGGGGTTTCTGCAGGAGCCGGTAAAGACACGATTGTCAGAATGTTTATAGATAAGCACCCTGATTGGCGCCATCCTGCTTCCGTAACTACTCGACAGTCGCGTCCTGGAGAGGTCGAAGGAGTTGACTATTATTTTGTGGATAAGCCAACCTTTGAAAATAAAATAAAACAAGGTGATTTTTTAGAGACAGATTTTCATGCTGACAATTGGTATGGAACTTTAAAAAAGCCAGTAATGGATTTACTGTCTGCCGGCCACAGTGTAATTTTACGAAAAGACGTTAACGGCTCTATGGCCATAAAAGGGGTAATACCCAAAGCTATACTGGTATTTCTAGACGTAGAAAGTAGCGAAGTCTTGGAGTCTAGGATAAGGGCTCGTAATTCGGAAACGGAAGAACAGATTCAAAGCCGTCTCGCGCTTGCTAAAAAAGAGCAAGAACTTAAAAGACATTTTGATTATGTGGTGGTAAATCCCGAGAACCAGCCGGAGAAAGCGCTGGCCGATGTAGAAAAAGCGGTCGAACTTTAGTTGGCACTCTTGACATGTGAGTGCTAGTTTACTTAAAATATAAGCAACTTAGCAATAAAGCTTTGTGAGTGCCAACATGACTGATAGACAATCAAAGATACTACAAGCCATAGTAGAGCAATACGCCGAAGTCGCCAGTCCGGTAGGCTCTAGCTTACTAGCTAAGGTTTTTAACGTCAGCAGCGCCACGGTAAGGGCCGAAATGGCCGATTTAGAGCGTTTAGGCTACATTGGTCAGCCACACACCAGTGCGGGTCGCATACCGACAGACAAAGGCTACAGATACTACGTTAACAATTTAGGTGACCAATCTAAAGATGGAGGTACAAGAGTAGAGCGAGCATTAACCGCTAGGGCTAGCGCCGGTGGTGTTCCGGAGCATACTATCCGTAGCACTGTAGATACTCTGGTAGAGCTAACTCATAACTTAGGGTTAGCCACAATAGGTAACCAGCTATATATGAGCGGTTTGTCCAATTTGTTTGGCCAGCCGGAGTTCATGCACCCAGGCCAGGTCCAGGAGGTTGCGAGGCTTCTGGACAATTTGCAGCCTTGGTTACACGAAGCCGCCCCAAATGAGCCACTAAGTGTCTACATAGGGCAAGAAAACCCAATTGGCCGTAACTCTGGCTGTAGCTTAATAATCAGCCGTTTCCGTAGCCCGTTTAGCGACAGCAGCTATATTGGTGTTCTTGGTCCCACCCGCCAAAGCTATCGTGATGTAATGAGTTTAGTTGGCCGTGCTGGCCGCACACTAGAGGAGACACTATATGAGTAGCCATGAAGAACTACCTGAACTACCCCCAGAAGAGCGAGCTCGTAGCGAAGCAGAGTTTGCCGAAGTCGCCGAGGGTCACGTACCACTTACAGGTGATCAACAGTTTCTCGATAGCTGGCTTAGACTGACTATCGACAGAAGTGGTATAACGCCCGAGAAATTGGAGGCATTACGACGCAGTGGCGGTGTGGGTAGAATACTAAGAAGATCATTGGAGGAAAGAGATGACCGCCCGCGACTCTTCTAGAAAAGACAAGTCGAACGAAGACATAGCGCAGCTACAGCAACAAGTTGCCGAGCTCACAGAAGCTCTGCAGCGCGAAAGGGCAGACGCCCTAAACATCCGCCGTCGCGCCGAAGAAGATCGCACCAAAATGGCCGACTTTTACAAAGTCATGATCATCCGTGATCTGTTGCCGGCTATCGATAACCTAGAGCGTTCAATGTTGCATGCGCCAAAAGAGCTGGCGGAGCACGATTACGTAAAGGGTGTCCAGGGTGTAGCCAAACAGTTCGAAAAAGCTCTAAAAGAAATGGGCTTGTCGCGCATAAAAACTGTTGGCGAAAGGTTTGACCCTAGTTTGCACGAAGCGGTAAGTATAGAAGATGCTGGTGGAGAAGTTGAAGTTGTTTGCGAAGAACTTCAACCAGGCTACAAACTTGGCGACCAAGTAATCCGCCACGCCATGGTAAAAGTTAAAAAGGAGAAGAAATAAAATGGCAATCACTATTCACGAAGGACTTATTGGGCAAGGTGAACATGAAGATCCTCATGGTGTTGCTTTTTTTATTGCCGCTAGAGGTATAGAGGCAGTTATGCAAAAAGCTATGCACGAAAGTGGCCTGACTGTGGAGCAACTAACTCATCAGCCTTTCAATGAAGACGTAGTTGGTGGTCTGGCAACACAGGCCGTTGAAGGGATTGGGGGTTATATTACCGGCAGGTACCCTGAACCGACAGAGGTTTTAGAAGCTATTCCAAACGGTGTAGTCATGAGTGGAGCCAATAGGATAGTCTTAATAAGACAGCTTCTTTTGGAAATGGACGGGTCATCAGAAAGAGGCACTGCTGCGCGTGAATATGCTGTAGCTAATGGATTACTTGAATTTGAGGTTGGTGACCCGGTGGTAGAGTCCGCTACCCACGACCTAGAGATGAAACTAGAGACCCTACTAAAGCCTGTTTTAGAGGCTGATATTACGAATTTAGATCCAGCAACTTTTGATACAGGTAGAGTAAATGCTAAAGGCGAACCTATTTTAGATTCTAAGAAGATGAAAATATATGATGTAACTTTAGCCGAGGCGGCAGCGTATCAGGTCAAAGCGCAGGAAAGAGGCCTTACTAGAGCGCAAGCAACAAAGTCATACTGGATAGTTAAAAGTAGATTAATAGATGCAATTGAAGCAGAAAATAAGGAGGAGTAAATAATGGGAAAGATTATAGGAATTGATTTAGGAACAACTAACAGCGCCATGGCGGTAATGCAGTCGGGCAAGCCCGAAATTATTGCCAACAGCGAGGGTAACCGCACCACACCAAGTGTGGTGGCCATTAACAAAAATGGCGAGCGTCTAGCTGGCCAGGTGGCTAACCGTCAGCGTGTTACCAACCCAACCAACACCATTTTTGGCGTAAAGCGTTTAATTGGCCGCAAGTTCGATGACAAAGAAGTGCAAAAAGACATAGAGCTAATGCCCTACAAAATTGTTAAATCTGGCAGCGGTGTAAAAGTAACCATGGCCGACAAAGACTACAGTCCAGAAGAAGTTAGTGCCATGATCTTAAGCAAGCTAAAAGCCGATGCCGAAAGCTTCTTAGGTGAGCCAGTAACGGAGGCAGTAATAACTGTGCCTGCTTACTTTGACGATTCTCAGCGCCAAGCCACCAAAGATGCTGGTAAAATTGCCGGCCTAGAGGTAAAAAGAATCATTAACGAGCCAACCGCAGCCGCTTTAGCCTACGGTCTAGACAAAGGCAAAGAAGAAAAAATAGCCGTGTTCGACCTTGGGGGCGGTACGTTTGACGTCTCTATCTTGCAGTTAGGCGATAGCGTGTTTGAGGTACTAAGTACCAACGGCGACACTCACCTTGGCGGCGAAGACTTTGACATGCGCATTGTTAACCATTTTGTAGACCAGTTCAAAAAAGAATCTGGCTTAGATATTAAAGACGACAAAGCTGCTATGCAGCGCCTCAAAGAAGAGGCCGAAAAGGCTAAAAAAGAGCTATCCACAACAGAGGTGGCCGACATCAACCTGCCATTTCTGACCGCCGATGCCGATGGCCCTAAGCACTTTGAGTACAAGCTAACCCGCGCCAAGTTAATCGAGCTAGTCCAGGATCTTATAGACAAAACTGCTGGCCCATGTGAAAAAGCTCTAAAAGATGCCGGGCTAAAAGCTGCCGACGTTAACGAGATTGTCCTAGTTGGTGGTATGACCCGCATGCCAGCCGTCGTAGAAAAGGTAAAAAGCATTTTTGGCAAAGAGCCAATGCAAGGCGTTAACCCCGACGAAGTTGTAGCCGTAGGCGCAGCTATCCAAGGTGGAGTATTACAGGGCGATGTTAAAGATGTCTTGCTCCTAGATGTAACACCACTATCATTAGGGATCGAAACGCTGGGTGGTGTAACCACAAAGCTAATCGAGCGCAACACCACAGTGCCAACCAGCAAAAACGAAACGTTTTCTACCGCTGCCGATAATCAAAACAGCGTAGAAATCCACGTTTTACAAGGCGAGCGCGAAATGGCTGCTGACAATAAAAGCCTAGGCCGCTTTGTGCTAGATGGTATCCCGCCAGCTCCGCGCGGAGTACCTCAGGTTGAAGTTACATTTAACATCGACGCCAACGGAATTCTAAGTGTGTCAGCTAAAGACAAAGGCACCGGCAAAGAGCAAAGCATTACTATTTCTGGCAGTGGTAACTTAGACAAGGCCGAAGTAGAAAAGGCTGCTAAAGACGCTGAAGCTCACGCCGACGAAGACAAGAAAAAGCGCGAAGCCGTAGAAGCCAAAAACAACCTGGAAAATGCTGTTTACCAGGCCGAGAAGATGAAGAACGACTACAAAGACAAGCTCTCCGAAGAAGACACCAAAGGCCTGCAAGAAGCCATAGACGAAGCCAAAACCCACCTAGAGGCAACCGATAAGGACGAGTTAGAAAAAGCCGGCAAAGACTTAAACGAAAAAATCATGCCCATCGGCGCCAAAATGTATGAATCAGCTAAGGCTGATTCAGAAACTAGCAATCAGGAGTCAGAAACTAGCGAGGACAAGGACGACAAGAAAAAAGGTAAGGACGAGCCCGTTGAAGGCGAAGTCGTAGACGATAAAGACGACCCTGCGACAAGCTCAGAGCAAGACAAGAAAGAAAAGTAACTTGAAGCCAACTAATTTTCTGCGCTATGTGCTTTTGCCAGCGGTGGCCATAGCCGCAGGAGTTAAGTTGGGCATCGAATATGCTAAAGGAACTTATGTCTCCAAAGACCGCAAGTTCATTGAGGGTGAGATAATAGAGAAAAAGAAAGATGCATCGTAGGGATATTTATAGTATGGAGAGCGTAGATAAAACAACAAGCAGAGATGCAAGGTGCAGGTACCTATGAGAAATTCGGGCCCAATGTATTTTCGTCCTACAGGACGCAGAGGCAATTCTAGGGGAGAGGCTGCAAAGAAAAAAAAGATACCTAAGATGCTTGGTGACGCTAGTATCATAATATCGGACTTATTGCCACCTGATCCAATAGAAGAGGAACCGTCTACCCGTGAACTCTCAGAGACTATAGAAGATGGGAGAGTGGTGGTGTTCCTTGCTTTACGCAATAAACAAGGAGAGGATGACTACACAGTGGTGTCGCTACCTGCTGAGGGTGACGACGGAGCCATGGAATATAAGTGGTCGGGTCCAGGCTTAAACCAAGAAATCACTCCTGGCGATCAAAACTTATCGCCTCGATCTACGTTTGGTCTTGATGATGTACGAGAGGTATTAGCGCTAGCTAAGGCTGTTCAGAAGCGAAGGCAGCAAAATGGCTAAGCGTGATTATTATGAGATTTTAGGAGTAGGCAAGTCAGCCTCTGCTGACGAGCTTAAAAAGGCCTACCGCCGCTTAGCTGTTCAGCACCACCCAGACCGTGGTGGTAACGAAGCTAGTTTTAAAGAAGTTAACGAGGCATATGAAGTCCTAAAAGATGACGCTAAACGCAAACGTTACGATCAGTTCGGCCACGCCGGCGTGGGCTCCAGCGCCGCCAGCGATGGCAACCCATATGCTGGTTTTGGTGGCGCTGGACAAGGCGGCCAAGAATTTCATTTCGACTTTGGCGACCTTGGCCTTGGCGATATTCTGGGCAGC
>JACRBB010000021.1 GCA_016234585.1 Candidatus Saccharimonadota bacterium | reverse complement strand
GGCTGCTCGTCCTGGGATGGTTCCTGTGGTTCGTGATGCTCCTGAGCGTCATCGGCGTCTTCCAGGGAGGCCTGGCGCTACGCGCCACGGCGAGGGGGAACCGAGAAGGCGGCATAAAGGGACCGCTGACCGAGATGGGCATCAGCCTGGGGCTGATCGTGCTGGTGTTCACCTACGCGCCGCTCTTCGGTGCCATCGTCAGGCCGATCAGGCAGGTGGGCTTCTGATACGTCCAAGAAGTCCACAAACAAATCCAAAAGGAGGGTAGCCAGAAGGTTGTGGCTACCCTCGAGTCACGAGGAGTAATCCCTTGCGTGTAATCCTGAGATGGATTATTGGGATAATCGTGGCCATCTGCGTGGGAGTGTGGCTGGCATCTGGGTTCATGGGCAGTTCGAGTAATCAGCAGCCCAGCCCAGCCAGCAGCACTTCACCTACCAGCGGCTCGGCCACGAGCCCAGCTCCCAGCCAGACCACAGCCAGCCCAGACGAATCTCCCCTGCCCCGGGACTCGTCTCCGAACGGCGACGTGAATGTAGCCGTTCACTCGGCTGCTCTGGCTACCGATGCCTTGTGGCAGGCACAGATCCAAACCGGTGACAGCCTGGCCTCAAGCATCAACAACTACGTCGTGCCCGAAATGCGCGACAAGTTCATCCAGGTGGACGACAAGTACGGCCCAGCATGGGCCAACCACTACGGTTTCTCGAGCCTTGGCGACGCAGCGGCTAACGCCAACCTGTACGTCAACACTCTGGAGTTCAAAGTAGTGAGCTTCGGCAACGGGGATCTCAAGGTGATGCTTTACCAGGTGAATCACTGGTATAGCTACCAGATCCAGGGGCAGGAAATCCATAGGCAGGAGTGGAACGTCTATGGAGTCAGCGTCATCCACATGCGACTGGTCGAGGGACGATGGCTGTTCGCAGACCAAAGCGACCCGCCGGCCAATCTCGATCCACCGCTCAAGGGTCTCACCAGCGACCAGATGGACGCAAGGTTCACACAACCCCTTAAGGAAAGAGGGTTCCAGAAATATGTCCCTGCTAAGGCTACACCGTAACCGGCGTGCCATCACAGCAGGGCTTTTTACTCCCCTGCTGGTATTCCTGGCTGTCTTCACGACGGTAGGAATCAAGGAAATGACACGCCCCGAACCCGCCAAGGCCGTCCTTGGTGTGGACATCGGAATCCCTGGCGTCCCCTCCCCGTGTGATCTAGTCCCTAATCACACAGGCAAGAAGGTGTGCGAAGGGGTCACAGATCCCGTAGGGACTGTTGCCGGTGCTGTTGGGCTTCCAGACCCTGCCGGCATCGTCAAGAAGGCGGTCGACACAGTCACCAGGACACTGGCCGAGCAGTTCGTGCAGCTCGAAGCTGAAGCTGTCGGATACTCGCTCAAATCGATGGTGACGTTCGTGAACACGATTACCACCCCAGATCTGGCTGCGCAGTGGTTCGTGGACCAATACAGGCTACTGCTGGCAGAAGTCGGCATCCTGGCAGTAATGATGTTCTTCATACGGGGTTACAAGGCGTCCCGTAGAAGAGACGCCAAAGATGCCGTTAGCGGCGGCTTCTCGTTTGCCGGATTCCTGTACCTCAGTAGTGCCTGGCCCTTCATACAGGCGGCAATTGTCGTGTTCTTCGACGACGTACTAGCCTACGGGTGGCTGAAGCTGTTCGGCAACAATACCCAACACGCACTGGACAACATCAGTAAAAAGCTGGTGGATGTCACTGCAGGATCAGGCAATTTCGCCTTTCCCACGCTGATCATGATGGTGATCCTGGCCTTTGGCGTGGCTGGGTCGGTAGTCCTGTTCGTGCAGATGATCTACCGTCTGCAGGTGCTGTTCCTACTGACGATGGCGCAGATGTTCGCCTTTGCCCTGAACGTAGGAGGAGGCTGGGGAACGGATGCGATGCGGAAGATCACGATGTTGAATGTGGCTTTTACCACTGTGAAATTCGTGGTGGTAGTTGCCTTGACGGTCAGCATCGGATTCATCGCGAATGCACCATCGTGGCAAGCCGCTTTAGTTGGCTCCATCTCGCTCTTCATGGTCGGAGTCATCTTCATCTGGTGGATCCACTTCGTCGGTCAATACAAGGAGAACATCAACGGCAAGCTCATCGCCCTCGTGGCCTTCGCCACAAAAAAGGTGAAGTGAAGTGAACAACCTGCCAGCGTGGGGGTGCAATACCGGCCCCCACCATGGCACCCAACTCGTGGGAGGTAACGGAGGTGACAGAGCATCAAGACAGTGAAATGCCAGCGCGACACAGATACCCCATCGAGCAAGCCGAACCGCTAAGAGCGGGCAACCTGGAGCTCAACTATCAGTTCGTCTGGATGACAGCCCTGATCACAATCGGCGTTGCCACCATGGTGATCCTGGTAGTCGTAAACCAGAAGCTTTTCCCATTAGCGATCCTGACGGCCATCTTACTGGCCGGCTTCTTCTGGTTCTATGTCGCCAAGAAGTACCCCAAGCTCGGCAACGTCTCACGGATCACGTGGATGTACCGGTACGGTCGAAAGCAGTTCCGAAAGAAGCGGCTTCGATATATCAACAAGCCGAAAACGGGCGAGGTTTTCCGCCTGAGCGACGTAAAGCGGCACCCGCCGCCCACCAACGACAGATAGGAGAGACCCGTGCGTCGACCCTTGAGTCGCCGGAAGGGGGAGCGGGTTTTGGCAGACCACATCCCCAATCCGGGCGACAAGCCAACCAAAGACCAGCTGAAGGTCATCAAGCAGTTCGGTCCAATCCAGATCGAGCCCTACGCCGTGCAAAGCGGAAACAAGACGTCACATTTGGGTCTAGGCCGTGATAGACGTGACGGCGGATACGCAGTCACGTTCTGGGCAAGGGGCATGGCAGAAGAGAGCCTTGAACCCGCCGGCGAAGACCGGATCGTCGACGGTTGGCGAGTTCTGCTGGATGACATGGCTGGCAGCGGCAGCCCCATCGACCGGCTCATCTGGCACACCCAAACATTCGTGGAAGGTGAACCGCTGGACGCGCTGGAACTCGAGGCCACGATCAAAGAGGCCTCAAACCTCACCAATCCAAATCCCCCCAACCGGGACGTGATGCTGAGGAATGTCGCCCAGGAAGGTAGGACCAGCACAAGGCAGCGGACCACCTTCACGATCGCGATCCACCCCAGAAACTTCGCACGGCGTCGTTTCTGGAACAAGGGTGAGTTCCCTGACATCCTGGTCAAAGAGGCCCGAGACTTCTACGCCCAGGTAATGGGAGCCGACAGCGGCAGGAGTCCGCTCGGCATCACCAGTATGGAGATCCTGGGCTACGACCAGTTGTTACTGGAGAATCTGCTGACTCTAGACCCATTGTCCTGCATGGGTCTTCAGAGGCAATGGACTAGCCTCACGAGCGGCTGGAGGGGGTTGCCATCGGAAGCCATCGGATGGCCACGGTTCGGCGATTTCGAGCCCGATGACTTCACTCGTTTGGGCCGCACCTACCACGCCGCGTACTACTTCGATTTCTTCCCTCGCCGAGGGATGTTCTCGGATAGCTTCTGGGCGACCTTGAACGCTAAGGTGCCCAAGAAGGTCTCGGTGGTCATCCAGATGATCCCGCACGCTATCTCCCAGGATTTCTTGGAAACAAGAAGCAACACCCTGGCAGCTGGCTTGCAGGACAAGGGTGGACGGCG
This sequence comes from Candidatus Saccharimonadota bacterium, assembly GCA_016234585.1. Taxonomy (GTDB): domain Bacteria; phylum Patescibacteriota; class Saccharimonadia; order Saccharimonadales; family UBA10212; genus 21-14-0-10-47-8-A. Next base: position 11,937 of record JACRBB010000021.1, on the reverse strand, counting down.
TGTGACCTCAGCTGAGGCGGCAAGGATTGCCGAGGCAAAGGTGCGGGAAGACACGCTCGTCGATGAGGAGTTCGGTTTCGTCCGGGTCTATGTGGATGTTACCGGCAACTCGCCCGAGGAGCTGAAAAAGAACACCCGGAAAATAGAAGATGTCTGGGTGGATGCCAACTTCGTGGTCGTACCACTACACGGCATCCACGAACTAGGCATTGAGTCCGTAACCCCTTGGGGCAGGGGCATGCAGGCCGTAGATCTCGGGCTCTTCTAAGAAAGCGGCTCGCCACCGGTTAGTTTCGGTGGCGAGCCTTACCCAACAACCCCTACTAAGGACGGTGAAGACCGTGCCCAGTTTGCGCGAGGTTATGCTGGCCCTGACTGGAAACATGCCCCGAGTTTTCCACGCCAGCAGCCGTAATATTGCTGGCGCACTTCGTCCTCGCTTTCCTGAAAGTGCGCCGCTAAACCGAAAGACTCGCAAACCCGTCAGGGGCCTTCCGATTGCCAAGTACGGCACGGACGAAGACGGGGAAACCTTTGAGTACGACGAGTTTCTGCTGTACCAGGCTGGGGTGATCACCGGTCTTAACGGTGTGATCTTTGGCCTAGTCGGTATGGGTAAGTCGGCCCTGGTGAAGCTGTTTGCATACATCAGCATCGCCTTCGGCTACCGGGTCATGATCATCGACCCTAAGGGCGAGTACCATAAGCTCTGCAAGCTCATCAAGAGCCACAAGCTGGTCAAGATCGGCGCAAAGTCGAGCATTAAATTCAATCCGCTCGACCCCATGATGGACATACCTACCAGACAAGAACTGGCAGGTAACATGATGGTCACCTTGCTAAACGACCGCGATGTGATGACCACGGAGGAGGAAGCCCTCCTGGACACTGCTGTCGAGGAGACCATCAAGCAGCATGAGGCTGCCGGTAAGATGCCGACTGTCCATCCGCTGGTCGAAAAGCTCTTTAACCCGACCAAAACTATGGCCAAGGTAATGCGGTCAGATGTCGAAAGCCTAAGGACTATTGGCCGGGAGATGGCACTCGCTCTTCAGAAGTTGACAGTTGGCAGGCATAGTGGCACGTTCGATGGCCCGACCACCGAAGGGCTGCTCGAGGACGCGCAGTTACTCGTCTTCGACTGCCAGGACCTAAGCGCCGAAGCAGCAGTCCTAGTAGCGACGCTGATCAACTTCTTCCAGACGGTGTGGGCCAAGAAGTACCCGCACCTGCGTTACCATCGAGTCTTCCACGATGAAGCCTGGGATCTAGCAGTTTTCCCGGGTTACATCAGGTCTCTTCGCCGAGCTCTCAAGCTTGGCGGAAGCCTGGGATTCTCGAGCTGGATCGTGGTTCACCACGAGCAGAATCTCGAGCGTTCTTCACTCGAGAAAGCTGTGCTGGATCTGATCGCCGACGCCAGCACCTACGTGATCCTCGGGCAGTCCCCTGAGGAGATCCGAGCAAGTGCCAAGCGCCTCAGGCTCAACAGACGCGAAGTGCAGCGGATCGATAACCTCGAGCCTTACCAGGCCCTGTGGAAGATCGGGAACCTATTGGGACAGCTTGTGAGCTTCTGGCCTTGGCCGGAGCTCGAAGAGATGATCCAAACCCGCGAGCTGGTAGAAGGCAAGGAGGTCACACCGGCTTAAGTAGCTGCAAATGGCCAAAACGATCACCGAGAGGGGGTGAAAAATGGCCGACCAGCCGGAAAACGAGCAAGCTCCTATAAAAGAGGAATCCGGCAGTAAGGTAGCCGATGTTTTGGGCACGGTAGCTAAAGCCAGATGGATCTGGTGGCTGGTCGGCATCATGGGGTTTCCCCTGCTGGCAGTCCTAGCTTCATTTGTCACCATAGTGGTCATAGTGGCGGCTACCGGTGGTGTGGACGGAAGCGGCGTTGCATGCGCATCGCCGCTTAGCACTTCAAGTACCCCAACTACAACAACTACGAACTTGAAGGGCCAGCTAGTTCAGGCCAGTGTCTATGGAGGACCTAGTGATCCCTCCAGCGGTTATACCGGTGCCTATGGCAGCCTAGTCGGCAATGCTGCTTTTGCGGAACTCAGCACTCACCCAGAGAATCCAACACCCGCTGGTTGGGACTTCAGTGCGCTGGGAGGCCTGCCCGCCCACGCTCGACTCAGAGTCACAAACCCAGCAACTCATGTAACTCTAGTGATGGAGAAACTGGACGTCGGTAGAGGTGGTGCATCTCACCCCAAGATCGATCTCTGGTACGAGGCAGCTGCCGTACTGGGCTTCCACGGCATCGGCAAGGTCGTTATCGCTCCGGCCCAACCGGGTGATGTGCCCTCGCTAAAGCCTCTCTCCAGCGTTAAGGCAGACGGAAGTCCTGCACCCGACCTCAGCCTAGACTGTTCCGTAAACGGGCAGGCGACCGGTCCAGTCCAGGACATGATTGTGAAGGAGACCCTGAAGTACGCCCTTCCCGACCATCACACACCACCGTATTTCGTCATGGACGGCGACTACAGCAAGGCGGTGGAAGAAGCACTGAAGCGTGGTGAATGGGTGGGTGGCGGAATCCATCCGGGCATCGACTGTGGGGGTTTCGTTACTCGTGTGATGAGGGACAGTGGAGTCGACCCCAACTACAACGCCTACCAAGGCATAGTTACCGCTCAGCAGAAGTACATGGATGACCATTCCGAGCTGTATAAGCGGCTTGGGAGCTACACCAGCGATAGCGAACTCAAAGCCAAGGCCCATCCAGGCGACATCGCTATCAATTCCGTCCACACCTACATCTATGTCAAAGACCAGCCGGGCTTTCACGGAGATAGCGCCTCAGCCTCATTCAGCACAACAGGCTTCAGTTGGCGCACGCCTATGGCCAGCGACGCCTATCTGTACTCCAACAGCACAATCCCGTTCGTCTGGTATCGCTACATCGGCCAGCCTGGTGGCAAGCCGTAGCAGGTACGAGCACGAGCCTATCAAGAGGAGAACAAGACAAAAATAAGCCGAACCAAAATCGGGGCTGCGGGTCCAGTAAAGTAGCTCGTCTGGAAACAGACAGGGCCATGCTGGACCCGCCCGGTCCCCCGCCCGAGCGTAACCGCTCGACAACTTTCTGAGGCTTATGCTTGAGCCTATAAACCAAGCAGTCGGATAGACGAGAGTTAGAGCTCGCGTAGCAGGCATTATTGCCTCCGCTTGAGCACGCCTCGTTTATCAGAAGTTCCGTAAGTGAATGCTTACGCTGATGAGTCCCCAGCCTTCGTATGAAACTACGGCGGGCAGGCACCAGGACGAAAACTTCACATAAGCTAGTTGAAGCAGGCGTTATTTAAAAATATTCGAAGTTTTAGCGCGCCGCTACTTTTGCCCCTGCTATCATAAGAAAGTGAAAAAATCACCTAATAAAGCTGATGCGACCAATATGCGTATTGGAGTTTTTAGGGGCACGTTTGACCCGATACATGTGGGCCACATCGCGTTCGCCAAGCAAGCAATTTTGGCGGCCAAGCTCGACTACGTATACTTTTTGCCAGAGAAAGTCCCGCAGCATAAAAAATCCGTTGGCGATTATAAAAAGAGACTGACGACGATAGCGCGAGCCGCTGCCCACCACGCTAACTTAAGCCTGCTTGAACTACCCAATATGCAAGGCTACATTGAACCGATGTTGCCGGAAATCAGAAAAACTTTAGGTAACGCCAGACTGGTTTTTTTAATGGGCTCCGATGTGGCAAAAACCATCCACCAATGGCCCGATGTGGATAGCTTGTGCAGCGGTAACGAACTTGTTGTCGGAATGCGCAGCGGCGACAAAGCCAGCGAGATCCAACAAGTACTTGACGGCTTATCTGTTAAGCCCCTGCGAGCCATGATTTTAAAGGCGCCGCTGCCAGACGTTACATCCTCGACTATCCGGCAAAATTCCAGTTAGACCCTAGCTCTCCCTAGAGGCCACCTTTTAGATTTTTGCGCCAAAGGCGTAATATTGATAATACGGTTATGGTTATTAAAGTTTATGAGTCTTGATGCATACATCTTAACGGCTAGCGAGCGACACCGTGAGCAACTACGGACCAAGAACTTGTACCTCATGCGCATCCGCTGGTTTTACGTGCTGATTATAGGCATTACCGGCATCACTCTCCCAGCGATTACCAAGACCAATATATCCAGTACCTCCCAGCAGATAACCTTCGTAAGCCTGTTTCTACTGCTCAATACAATACTTTTTTACATTGTTAGGCGTAAAGACGGCATACGTAGTATCAACTTTTATAGGCTAGTTGCTGTCGGGCAGATTATGATGGACATCGTCCTGGCTTCTTACACCATCTACATAAGAGGTGGCGCCAACAGCAGAACGGTCATACTTTACGCCATACCTATAATTACAGCCGGTATCTTATTCACGTCGGTGGTGGTTTACAGCGCGGCTTTATTATCCGCGGTGGCTTACATAACCGCGGTAGTGGCCTATCATCTGATACACAATGATACTTTAAGCGGTGCCCAACTGGTTTCGCCGATTGTGTTTTATCCGATTGTATTTTTCATCATTGCCGCCATAGTCACCAAATTAAGCACTCTTAGCGCCCAAACTGTCGAACAAAAATCATACGATGAGCTTCTGGCCATGTTGACCCACCAGTTACGCCATCCCTCTAGTACCATCGCGGCTATTATAGACATGCTCCAATCCGACCCCAGCTTCAAGAATTTGTCGCCTCAGCAGAAAAAAATGCTGGGTATGATAAAGAACGAGAATAGCCACTCCGTAAACCTGATTTCTAACCTCCTAGAAGCAGCCCGTGGGGAGTCAAAGCTAGATAGTCCCTTGGCAAAACTCGAGCAAGTCAATATAGCCACCCTGGTACGCGAGTCGGCTGACAGCTGCGCGCTTGGCAGCCACCGCGCCAAGGATTTGCGTCTTAACATTCCAGACGCGCCAGTAACCAGCCTGGGGCATACCGACCAGCTGCGCATGGCGCTTGATAACATCATTAATAACGCTTTTTTGTACAGTCAAGCCGGCACGGCAGTCGTGATAGGTATCGGTCTGGATCCAAAGAATATCAAACTACAGATTATCGATCATGGCAGAGGCATGAGCCAAGCCCAGCAAAGAGTTTTATTCCAACGTTTTTCCGATTTTAGTGACGACCGCTTTGGCAACTCGCCTCCAAAGATGGGCCTAGGATTATATGTTAGTAAACGGATCATAGAACGACACCAGGGAACACTCCACGTATCCTCAAAAGTTGGCCAAGGCACCAAGATTACTGTTAACTTAAAGAGGGGTTAAAAAAGCTATGCACAAACTATTATTAATCGAAGATTACCCGGTTATCAGTGTTATGTATGCTAAAGTGCTAAAAGAAAACGGTTTTAGCGTCGACACTGTCCAAGATGGCGAACAGGCTCTAGAAAAAGTCAAACAGACTAACTACGACATCATCCTGCTTGATATGCTGCTGCCTAAAGTTAACGGCATGGAATTTTTAAAGAAGTTCAAAGACCACGGAAAGACTAAGGTCGTGGCGTTAAGTGACTTTGATTATAAAGAAACCGTTAAGCAGGCTTTTGAGCTTGGGATAGACAAGTTCTGGCTAAAAGTAGATAACACTCCCCACGTACTTGTTAAAAAACTGGAAGTCCTTCTTAAAGAACCCAGCGAACGGCACGATAATCTCCTTACACAATAAACTAGTAAACATTAGCATTATTGCCAAAGTGAAGCTACAATGAAGGAAGAATAATTGTAGGGGTAGAAATGGCAAAATCACATAGAAAAACCATAGATAAGACTTTCGTTTTACTAGGCACCTTAGGTACGGTAATGCTACTTGTTATCGGCAGCATAGCGTGGTGGGGCTACAGCTTTGCCTCCAGCAGCGTCCGTGATGAGCTGACATCCCAAAAGATTTACTTCCCACCGAAGGGCAGCCCGTCACTCGACCCGTCTGAGTTCCCTGACCTTCAGAAGTATGCCGGACAACTGGTAGACAACGGTCCCAAGGCTAAAGCCTATGCCAATGGCTTCATTGGCAGACACGTGGAGAAGGTCGCCGATGGCAAGACCTACGCCGAAGTTAGCACTCTAGCGCTAAAGGACCCATCCAATCAGCAGCTCCAACAGCAAAAACAAACACTGTTCCAGGGCGAAACATTACGGGGCCTACTGCTAAGCAGCTACGTTTACTGGACTTTTGGGATGATGGCCCAATACTTAGCGGTCGTTTCGCTGGTTGGCGCCGCGATTATGGCAGTCCTGGTTTACCTCGGCCTGGTTCATATGGCGCGCCTTAAATAGTAGACCTGCAAGAAGTTGACGGCTTTTTGGTATTATTAGCGTGAATGCCAAATCCTAAAACACCCCCGATAACACCGTTTAGCATTGAGCTGGAAGCCTGGCTAAAAAGTGATAAACCCAAAACCTTGCATGGTTTAGATGAGGTCTTTGCTGAAAAAAGCTTTGCGGTTTTATTTCTTATCTTATTAGCCATACCCGCTTTGCCAGTCCCAACCGGCGGGCTAACGCACATCTTCGAAATAATCGCCATGCTGCTGGCTTTGGAAGTAATAGTTGGTCGTGAGGGGCTGTGGTTGCCGAAACGCTGGAAAAATCTGCCCTTGGGTTCGGTCATGGAAAAAAGAGTTCTGCCGACCCTTATTAAATATATAAAAAAATTAGAAAGATTTTCGCGCCCCAGGCTTAACAGTTTTTTACACAATAAATTATCATTCGGGCTCTTTGGCGTCAGCGTTCTGATTTTTTCTTTAGCGGCCTTTTTAGCGCCGCCGTTTTCTGGGTTAGACACCCTCCCCGCTCTTGCGGTTGTCATGCTGTCGTTAGGAGTTATCTTAGAGGATGTTGTGCTGACATTTATAGGAATAGTCCTGGGCGCGATAGGTATAGCTTTAATCATAAGCCTAGGCGAAATTGTCCTTAAACTAATCGGCGGATAATTTAAGCCCTTTAAACTAGACCACGTATTCGTTATCTTCGCGGCGTTTTTTAATAGCACTCAAACGAGCTATAAAGCCGCTGGCCGCGCCGTCCAAGCCTAAAACTTTTAAAGCTCCTATTAACACATAAAGCTTGTCTATTTCGCGTTCAATAACACTTGGTGCCTTTTCTACTTCTTTAAAAAACAATTCAACTTTTTCTACCAACCACTTTTCCTCGCTGGCTCTAAGCTGTTTAAGCACAATCTTAGGTTCACTGGCTGCCACCGTCGGCTTAACCAGTTCCAATGAACGAGCCGAGTGGTCCCGTTTTAACAGGTGCCCACGGCTAATCAGGCTGTTTACGTGCAGGCTCACCGTGGCCACCGAGTTATATTGCAGGCCCTTCATGATTTCACGGTAGCTGGGACTGTATCCGTTAGCGGCAATAAATGTCTCTATGAAAGTAAGCAGTTCACGTTGTTTTTTAGTCGGTCGGACGGTTGTGCTTTCTGTGCTCATCGTCGCCTCCTTGGTTTAATTTTTGCTTTGTGACTTCCTGGGAACACCCAAAAACGATACCAGAAATAATTCCAGAACGTAAAGAACCCTGAAGATACAAATTGCCCAATATACGGTGTTAGTCCTGCCTGCTTCAGGCCGAAGACAATAAGATAGTCGAGCATAAAGTCAACGAGAGTTATTATGGCGTATCGGCCTGTAACCTGGCCCATGTGACCCTTAAGATGAGGATTGCGAAATACCCAGTAGCGCTGAAGCAAAAAGTTGATTATCCAGCCTACGATATTAGCGGATAACTTGGCCCACCACAGGTTCCAGTGCAAACCTTTGTCGCAAACAAAAAAGACCAGATATCCAGTCCAAAAATAGGCTCCGCCGCTAACCATATACTCGGCGGCCTGAATTATAAGTTTTTGCCGGCGTTTGGTAATTTTAGCCATGCTGCTTATGCCTGCTCTCAAGTATAGCAGGCGCGCAAGCCATACCAGTCAGCCCCCACCACAGATAGGCTATCGTGTCGTCCGTCCAAGCGTGAGACAGCAAGTTCACGAAAGTTAGTCCAATCAGGCTAGCCAGCAATATTTTGCATAGAGCCTCATTACGTCGAAGCCACAAGCTGCGAGCAACCAAGAAGTTTATGCTAACAAATATCACCATCCCCAAAATGCCGATTTCCTGACCAATCTGCAAATAGTAGTTTTCGGCAATTCGGGCAGGATGATCGTTGCGGAACGAAGCCGGGCCGGCAGTGCCTGGACCATTACCAAGCGGCTGATGCAGCACATCGCTTGCTCCAGCCCTCATCGCAGCTACCCGAGCTTCGTTCGAACTTAGTGAAGAAGTTGAGTTATTGCTGGTGTGCAAAAGCGTATCCTGAGTAGTTTGGTTATAACGTAACGCGTATAGGCCGGCCACAACTATAACAATTCCAATGATGGCCATCACCACAACCTTTCTACGTCGCCACAGGCTGTTTTTTGGCAACCATACGGCAAGCACTCCAAAGGCCAAACCGGTCCCTACCCAGGCGCTCCGCGAATAACTGTAAAAAAGGGTTACTGCGCCAGTTATCAAGCCACCAATCCGCAGTAATCGCCGTTTAGATAGCACTACGGCCAGAGCTGGCAAAATTAATATCAGGTAAGCTCCCAACGGGTTGGCGCCACGCAGCGTCGATTGGATCCGGCGATAGTCCAAATTAGCATCAACCGTTTGGTAAGCAGGAATTGTATGCGCGCCATAGCCAAAGTGACGCAAAAAATCATAAGGTAGTAGAAATTGTTGCATCAGGCCAAACAGGATAACTGCTGCTGCCGGGACCAGCAGGATTTTGGGCCAGTGGCTCTTTAAAAAATTGTCGGAACTAGCAATAATGGCGCAAATCACAAAAAAAATAAAAAACCGTAAGTTTATGAGCAGCGCGTAAATAAGTGCTACCCCGTTAACCTGCTGGTGCGTGACCGCCCATGCCCCCATTGCTAAACTGAGCAACACATAAAACGCCATCAGACGAACGATCCAAGAAGTTAGCAGCCATTGGCGCACGCGGTTTGATTGCCAGACCAATAATATGACAGGTGGAATAAGGGCAACTGTCAGGATTTCCTTCCAGATCCTCAGTAAATCAAGGTGTCCGGTATTGCTGCCAATCCACGTGGTAAACAAGGCATGAAATGGTAACAGCACCAAAATAGAAGCGACTGACAAAGACAGAAGTCGGCTGAGCTTAGGATAGGTAGTTATGCGGCGCATAAATGCTACAATCTAGTATAGATGAAAAGTAACGCCTCGCTACTGTACAGCATGTTTTTGGTAGTGGGTGATTTTTTGGCTTTGGTAGCAGCTTTTGTTATCGCCTACATCTTACGTGTCTCGCTTAGCTCAAGGCCAATCGCCGAGCAGGTTCACGCTTCTACATACTTAGAGATCTTTTTGGTACTACTGCCCTTTTGGATTTTAATCTTCGGACTGCTGGGCCTTTATAAAAATTTCATTCAGGAAAAACGTTTTAGTGAACTTGGACGATTATTGGTTGGTTCGTTTATCGGCCTGCTGTTTGTTATCAGCTATGCTTATGCGGTTAATAAGGTGATATTCCCGGCCCGTCTAGTGCCTGCCATTGGCTTCGGGCTGGCCTTTTTGTTCCTTGTCATGTTCCGTAGTTTTGCCCGGTGGTTTAGAACTAAGATGTTCAGCCTAGGTTTCGGAATAACCAACTTACTGGTTGTGGGAGATACTCAAGCCGCCCAAGAACTCGTGGAGGCGCTTCGTAATTGGAAAAAGTCAGGCTACAGGATAGTTGGCGTAGTTGGCAAAAACGCTCCTCAAAATCGGGGTTTTGCCGGACTAAAAACTTTTTCGACTTTTGAGAAGGCAGCTACAAAAATTAAGGCCGACCATATACATAGCATCGTCCAAACGGAACTTTACTCCTCCAGCGAGAGTAACGATCAGATTTTGGGATTTGCCCAGAGCCATCACATTTCTTACCGCTTCATAGCCGGTAACGGTGAGCTGTTTTTGGGCAAGTTGGACGTCGAGCTATTTCGCTCATCTTTACCGGTTGTCGCTGTGCACCAAACCGCCCTGTTCGGCTGGGGGCGTGTAGTAAAACGCCTGTTTGATTTACTACTTGGCGGACTGCTTTTGATAATTGCCACGCCTTTTATGTTAATAATCGCCGTGCTTATGAAACTTTCGGGCAAGGGCTCCGTTTTTTTTCGTCAGACACGACTAACCAGATTTAACCAGGAGTTCCGGGTCTTCAAGTTCCGGACCCAGTACGCCAAGTACGATGGCACTACCCCCGAGCAAGCCTTTGCCATGCTGGGCAAGCCCGAACTTGCGGAAGAATACCGTAGAAACGGCGACTATCTAACTCGAGATCCGCGGGTTACACCAATTGGAAGGGTTTTGCGTAAAACCAGCCTGGACGAGCTCCCCCAGCTCATAAATGTTGTGAAAGGCGACCTAAGTCTGGTAGGACCGCGAGCTCTGATTCCCCAAGAACTTAACATCTACAACAAACGCCACGCCATTTTAAGCGTTAAATCCGGTCTAACTGGACTAGCTCAGGTTTCGGGACGACGTTCGATTAGCTTTGAAGAGCGCCGGCGGCTCGATATTTACTATGTACAGAACTGGAGTTTTTGGTTGGATATGACCATCCTTGTAAAAACAATACGTGTTGTTTTAGGGCAGCGGGGCGCAGTTTAATCTAAAGCTTATGAAAGTAGCCATCGTACATGACTGGATGATTGGTGGCGGCGCCGAGAAGGTCGTGCTGGAACTTCACCGCATGTTTCCTGAAGCACCAATTTACACCTCCTATTGCACCGACGAATGGCGCAAGAAACTTGATGGTAAAGCAGTAACCGGATACTTACAGAATTGGCCCTTCCCTGCCCTTCGCAAGTTTGTCCCTTTCCTGCGCGGCTGGTGGTTTTCGCATCTGAATTTAAAGGATTACGACTTAGTAATCTCATCTTCCGGAGCCGAGGCTAAGTTTATTAAAGTCCAAGGAAATACTAAGCATATTGCATATATCCACGCTCCAACTCACTACTACTGGAGTCGCTACGATGAATACCTCAAACACCCAGGCTTTGGTCTCTTTGATCCGCTAGCTAGACTTGGGCTTAAAATTCTAGTAGGACCGATGCGCCGCTGGGACTTTAAAGCCGCCCAAAGACCCGACTATTTAATCGCTAATTCAAACTACACCAAGCAGCAGATTAAAAAATATTATGGGCGAGATTCTGTAGTGATACATCCACCAGTAGACATAGATAGATTTAAATTACTTAACAAGTCAAGTATTATACGGAGCGGTTTTTTGATTGTCGGTCGGCAGACTCCATACAAACGCTTTGATTTGGCCGTTGCTGCCTGTACAAAATTAAACCTGCCACTAACCGTCGTGGGTAACGGCCCGGACCACAAAAAACTCAGACGCTTAGCCGGCCCATCCGTCAAGTTCGTCCAAGCAACCGATAAGGAACTGATGGGTTATTTTGCCACGGCAGAAGCCTTTATCTTCCCTGGCCTAGACGACTTTGGCATCGTAGCCGTAGAGGCCATGGCCTGTGGCACACCCGTCATTGCCTACAAAGCCGGCGGCGCTCTAGATTATATAATCCCCGGCAAAACCGGAGAATTCTTCGAAAACCAAACCGCCGAGTCCTTAGCCAAAGTTCTGGAAAAATTTGATAGTACTAAATTCGACAGTGATAAAGTGTCCCAAACAACAGCTATATTTTCCGCCGATAACTTTAGGACTCAAATAAAATCTGTGCTGCATGCCTTTAACGCTAAGTAGCCAAAACTAGTGTTTCTACTACTAACGCGGTTTCCTGCCAATGTGAGATTTCCATACAATCTACTCCCATGGCTTTGACTGGGTAATCATTGCCACCTTCTGTAAGTCTGTCACCTATAAAAAGTATTTCATCCTTTGAAACATCCAAAAGATCCATTAGTTTTTTC
>JACRBB010000020.1 GCA_016234585.1 Candidatus Saccharimonadota bacterium | reverse complement strand
TGGTCTCTGTTTTGGTGGTCTTAAATATGCCCTTCACTTCTAATTCGCCTAAGATTTCTTCCACGACTTCCGGAGCCAAACGATTCTCTAGCTCTTGCTTTACGTCGTCTATAAGTTCGTAAATAACGCTGTATAGGCGAACCGGTACCCTATCGCGGGAGGCCAGTTGTTTGATGGAACTGGGCATGGTTGTGTGAAAACCATAAACTATGGCGCCGGTGGTGGCGGCTGTGTGAATATCGTTTTCGCCGATGACACCAACGCCGGAGCTGACGATGCGCACGGCTACTTCTTGGGTATTCAAGGTTTTTAAACTATCTATTACAGAGGTTAACGAACCTTGTACATCGGCTTTTACGACTATATTAAATTCGGTTAAAAGATTGGTTTGGCTGATTATACGCAGCAGTTCCGAACTGGTCGTGGCTGCCGTGCTGTCGCCGCCACGGTTATCCGATACTGTCTTAGCGGCGCTATCACGGGCAGCTTTTTCGCTTGGCACAACGCTAAACTCCTGGCCGAACTCCGGCAGGGCTTTCATGCCGGTAATAATTACCGGAGTCGAGGGGCCGGCTTCTTTTAGAGGCTGGCCGGTGGTTGATTCTAGATTTCTGACTTTGCCGTAGGTCGCCCCGGCGCTGACAAAATCGCCTGTTTTTAACATGCCGTGCTCTACCAACGCGACGGCCACCGGTCCCCGGCCGGTTTCCATGTGAGCTTCAATTACCAAGCCTTCAGCCGGACCGGTAGCATCGGCCCGTAAATCTTCAACATCGGCCACCAGCAAGATCATATCCAGCAGCTCTTTGATGCCGTCTTTGGTCTTGGCGCTGACCGGCATCACGATAGTATCACCACCCCAGTCTTCCGGTATCAGTTCGTTCTCGGACAGTTGCTGCTTAAGACGGTTAATGTCGGCTTCGGGCTTATCCATTTTATTGGCTGCCACTATCATCTTCACGCCGGCTTGGCGGGCAAAGCGGATGGCTTCTACGGTCTGTGGTTTGATGCCATCATCGGCGGCAATTACTATGACGATCACATCCGTCAGCCTGGCGCCGTGTTCCCGAAGCGCCGCAAAAGCTTCGTGGCCCGGTGTGTCCAGCATAGTTAGAGTCCGGCGGTCATGGGTGACCTGATAGGCCGAAAGGTGCTGGGTAATGCCGCCGGCTTCACCAGTGGCAACTTTAGTTTCGCGAATGGCGTCAAGCAACGAGGTTTTGCCGTGGTCGACGTGCCCCATAAAAGCCACTACCGGCGGGCGCTGGCTAGCGGTTTTGCTGGCCTGGCGCTTTACCCTGGGCGCCTGTGGAGCGTGTTCTTTTTTAGCCAGCTCGATATCCAAATCTAGTTCGCCAACGATTATCTGAGCGGTGTCAAAATCTATCTTTTCGTTAACGGTCGCCAAAATACCGTTTTTAAAGAGTTCGGCAATCAAAGTAGAAACCGGCAGACTCAGCAGCTCGGCCAGCGAGCCGACGGTTATATGTTCATCAATCTGTACGATTTTGGCCATAAGCCGGCTCCTTTCTTTGGTTATTTTACATCTTTAAGACTTAGCGCGATTTTTCGATTATCGGTGTCTATTTCGAGTACTTTGAACTTTTTGGTCTCGTTGAGCTTGAATAGCTGCTCGGGGTCAATGCTTTCATCGTCGCTCATTTCGGAAACGTGGACCAAAGCCTCCACCGAAGGCGACAACTGCACAAAGGCGCCAAACGGCGTGATACGGGTAATCTTGCCCTCGACGGTTTCGCCTTTTTTGAACTTCTTAACCTCGGCCATCCAGGGGTCGTCACTCATCTGCTTGATGCTAAGACTCAGGCGGTCTTTGTCGATAGCGATAATTTTGGCTTTGACGTTTTCGCCGATTTTGACGTATTTTCTAGGATCTTCGACACGTTCCCAGGATATTTCGGAAATATGGACCAGCCCTTCAATGCCATCTACGTTCACAAAAGCACCAAAGTCTATCAATCCGGTCACCACGCCCTCTACCACGTCACCGACTTTTAGTTTGGTCAGTCGTGACTGCATGTCGTCGCGGACAGCTTCTTTTTCAGAAAAAATCAGCTTGTTGTCTTTTCTGGAAACATCCAAGATACGGACGCGTAATACCTTGTTGGT
>JACRBB010000019.1 GCA_016234585.1 Candidatus Saccharimonadota bacterium | reverse complement strand
CTTTACCGGTTCGCAGGGCACGCTGGGGCTTATCTCCGGCATCCAGTTTGGTTTGGTCCCTAACGTCCCCCACTCCGGTGTGTTGGTGGCCTTTATGAAAAACATCGATAACCTGGGCGAAATCATCAACGTGGTGCTAACCCAAAAGCCGGCTAGTTTTGAATCATTCGATAACTATACGCTGGAACTGTCTATAAAATTCTTCCCATATTTTCGTAAAACCATTGGCCTAAAAGGACTTATTAAACTCGGCTGGCAGTTGTTACCCGATGCCCTATTGCTGTTTAGGGGTATTCCCAAAATGGTACTGCTGATTGAATTTACCGGCCAGGATCAGGAAGAAGTCGCTCGCAAGATCCATGCTATGCGCCAAATTTTAAAACCCTACAAACTCGAGGCCATGGAAGAAGATTCCACCGAAGCCAAAGCCTGGAAATTCCGGATTATGCGCCGCGAAAGCTTTAATCTACTCCGTAAAAAAGTTAAAGACAAGCACACCGCCCCTTTCATAGATGACTTGGTTGTTCAGCCGCCTCATTTGGTGGAGTTCCTCCCTCGTCTGCAGGCGATTATCAAAAAGTATAAATTAATGGCCACTGTTGCCGGGCATATGGGTGACGGTAATTTCCATGTTATTCCGCTTATGAAAATTGAGGATCCTAAGGAGCGGGCTAAACTTGCGCCAGCTATGAAAGAAGTTAACGAACTGGTGCTAAGTTATGGTGGCAGCTTAAGCGGCGAGCATAACGACGGAATGATTCGCGGACCGTGGTTGGAGCAGATGTACGGCAAGGAAATTACCGACTTGTTCCGTAAAACCAAACATATCTTTGACCCAGGCAATATCTTTAATCCCCATAAAAAAACCGACGCCAACTGGGAGTTCTCAATGTCCCACGTCCGCCAACGTTTTTAGTATAAGAAAACTGGGATATACTTAAGCTTAAGTATGGATGTTGTAGCCGCAGCCAGGAGTTTGATAGCCGACACATTGGCTTTTCATCTGTTATTTATAACATTCGGGGTGGCATTGCCACTTATAATTTCGGCTACGGAACTATACGGCATAGTCAAGAAACGCCCACGGGCTATCAGGCTAGCCCATACCTGGAGTAAGGCTTTAGTAGTTCTTTTCATCGCTGGCGCGGTGTCCGGAACCATAGTTGGCTTACAGTTCAGTCTGCTTTGGCCAACCTTTATGGCGCTGGCCGGTCAAGTAGTAGGCGTGGCTTTTGCGCTGGAAGGCTTTGCATTTTTGGTCGAGGCGCTCTTTTTAAGCGTTTACATGTTAAGCTGGAACCGTTTTAAACCGTGGCAACACTGGCTGTGCAGCTTACCGATAGTGCTGGGTTCCCTAACATCAGCGTATTTTATAACCACGGTTAACGCTTGGATGAACACGCCCCAGGGCTTTAGCCTAAACGCCCAAGGCGAACCGATAAATATCAATACCCACCAGGCTGTTTTTAATCCGGCGGTCGGTACCGAGACCAGCCACTCAATCTTGGCTTATATGCTGGCTGCTTCTTTAGTTTTAGCGGCGGTTTACGCTTGGATAGTGCTTCGTCATAAGCTTGAACCCAAGCTAAAAGTCCGGGTGCTTAAGTTGGTAACTGCTTTGGCGGCCGTTGCCCTGGTATTTGCTCTTTTGGTTGGTTTTACGGGCGACCGTTCCGGTAAATTTTTGGCTAAAAACGAGCCATTAAAGCTGGCTGCCGCTGAAGGTCTCCAGACAACCAGTAGCGACGCACCCCTATTAGTTGGTGGTGTGGTAGATGGTGATCATATAAAGTACGCTATAACCGTCCCTAACCTGCTTAGTTGGTTGGCAACCGGTGATATCCACGGCCAAGTTAAAGGCTTAGATAGCGCACCGTCTAAAGACCGTCCACCGCTAATCGTCCATTACTTTTTTGATGGTATGGTAGCAATCGGTACTATAGCTATCGTGGTGACGCTGGCCTATGTTGCCGCTAGCAAATGGAGACCCTCTTGGGCTGCATCAAAACCATTATTGATAGCTTTGGTTGTTTGTGGCGTCCTGGGGCTTGTTGGTGTGGAGCTGGGTTGGATGCTGACCGAATTTGGCCGTCAGCCGTATGTTATCAAAGGCATTATGCGGACTACCGAGGCAGCTACCAGCTCAAAAGCGGCTATTCATTTTGCCTACATCTTCCCGTTGTTTTATCTTGTACTTTTTATCCTGACAATCATCGGCCTTAAAAAAACGGTTAAACCCACGGAGGCGCTTAAATAATGAGTTTTGCCGACACATCTCTTATTATCCTATCGGTCTTATTTGGGGTTTACGGGGTATTTTGCGCTGTGGAGTGCGGTATAGCTTTAACAATGCTTCGACCGGAGCTAGGTGGTCCTGCCAAAGACCGCAAAAAGCTAGCATTTACCCCTTTGTGGGAAATCACCAACGTTTTTTTGGTGTTTGGATTCATCGGTTTCGCGGTGTTATTCAGTAACGGGTTAAAAGAGGTCAGCGGCGCTGTTTTGTCCACTTTATCAGTCGGCTTTATTGCCCTGTTAACCAGAGCCTGTCTGGCGCTTTATATTTTTTACCAGCAAAAGAAAGAGGTTAGTAGCTGGATTAGGGTACTTTTTTTGCTGAGTAACCTGGCTATACCCCTTAGCTTTGCTGGTGCCGGAGCTTATCTGTTGACCGGGCAGACCTTCTGGCAGTCGGGTACCGGTTGGCTGTTAATGCTGGCAGCACTTCTTGGCCTGCTTAGTATCGGGCTGGCGTTTAACAGTACCCGTCGCGGCTTAGTCAGTAATTTGTTTGCTGTATGGCTGTTGGTGCTATGTTTCGCCGTTCCGCGGCAACTAGCTAATGTCGGCGGCGATTTGCGTGCCCCTACTCCACTAGCGGTATTCGTACTGGTTGGTGGTCTGCTACTGCTGGCAACGGCCATAAGCGATATGCGAAAAGCCAAGTCATGGGTGCGCTACTATGCTGCGGTCATTGGTTTTTTGGCGCCGCTTTGTTTGATTTTTTCTATTCACCCGTACCTGGTTGCCGGAAAGTTAAACCTAAACGATGCCTTTGGCGCCCAAGCCTACGCACCGGTAGTATTAACTGGGCTTTTTGCCGCCCTCCCGTTGATTGCAATTGGTTTTTATGTCTTTGGCAAACTACTCAAAATGCCGGTTTTAGATAAACCTCTCTAGTTTAAGCCTCCTCTAAGAGTAGAGTTGTTTACTGATTTACATAAAGTAAAAAAGGAACAACTTATCATGGGCCTAGTTACCAGAGGTGTGCGCAATGCATTTCGCAGTGGAGCCCGGGCATTTTCAATAATAGCCATATTGGGTCTGAGTATCGGTTTGGCGCTGGCTATGCTGCTGGCTCACCAAGCTGTTGAACAGAAGATAAATTCTGTAAAAAGCTCGGTTGGCAACACTATTACGGTTTCACCAGCCGGAGTACGCGGCTTTGAGGGTGGTGGCAATGCCCTGACCCAGACCCAAGTTGATAAATTAAAAACCATTGAACATGTTAGCTCGGTCGGTGAAAGTTTGAACGATCGCTTAACTAGCACTAATACCAACCTGCAGTCGGCGGTGGAGGCCGGCGACTTAGGCCGACGCTTTTCGCAAAACAGCGGTCAGACATTCACTCCACCACCAGGATTTTCTAGCGATGGTCAAAGTGGTGGCAATCTAAGCTTCACGCCGCCTGTAACTCTTCTAGGAACGACTGATCCCACTAGCTTATCGTCTACCCAGGGAGGCGGCAGCTTCAGCCTAAAAAGTGGCAAGGCCTTTGATAGTGCGAGCACCGATAATGTGGCACTGGTCGGCAGTGCGCTAGCTACCAAGAACAACTTAAGCGTTGGTTCAACTTTTACGGCTTATGGCAATATCGTGACAGTGGTTGGCGTATTTGATGCCGGTAATACCTTTTCTAATAACCAGTTAATTATGCCGCTGGCTACCGTCCAGAAACTCTCTACTCAAACCGGCAGCCTAACAGGCGCAGTAGTCAATGTTGACTCGATAAGTAATGTCGACTCAGTAACTGCCCAGGTAAAAAGCGTTCTCGGTACCACAGCCGATGTAACTAGCTCTAAAAGCCAGGTCCAGGATTCTATAGCACCGCTTCAAAACATTGCCAGTATTTCCAGCTATAGCTTGGTGGGTGCAGTAGTTGCCGGTGCCGTTATCGTACTGCTAAGCATGGTAATGATTGTCCGGGAACGACGTCGCGAAATTGGCGTAATCAAGGCCATTGGTGCTTCTAACCTTAAAATCATGTCGCAGTTTATGGCCGAAGCCGTCACCTTAACAATACTTGGGGCTGTCGTTGGTATCGTGCTGGGTGTAGTGGCCGGAAACCCGATAACTAAGATGCTAGTAAATAACAGCTCAAGCTCCACCACTTCACAGTTAATGGGGGCTGGCACGGAGGAAGCAGGACCGCAGATATTCCGCAGTATTGGCGGCGGAGTTCGTGACAACCTGTCTAACATTCACGCCAGCGTTGGCTGGGATATAATCCTGTATGGCCTGGGCGCTGCTGTTTTGATAGCCACTATCGGTAGCATGAGTGCCTCGTGGTTTATTGCTAAAGTTCGGCCGGCCGAAGTAATGAGAACTGAATAAGGAGTACCCTAAAAATGTTAAAAGTATCCAATATCACCAAAACCTTTTCGGCCGACGGAGGCGATGTTACGGCCGTACATGATATTTCGTTGGCGGTTCCAGACGGCAAGTTTGTGTCTATTATTGGAAAAAGCGGTAGCGGCAAGAGCACGTTGCTGAGCCTGCTGGGAGCGTTAGATAAGCCGACTAGCGGCAGTATTGAAGTGGATGGTCAGAATATCACCAAGCTTAGCGAGCATGCCTTAATTGGCTACCGTTGCCGTAAGATTGGCTTTGTGTTTCAAAGCTATAACCTTGTGCCGAATCTGACAGCTATTGAAAACGTAATGCTACCAATGGAGTTTGCCAAAACGTCTAAGGCCAAGCGTCGGCTGCGAGCTCAGGAACTCTTGGACCAAGTAGGCCTGAGTGACGGTAAGCAAGACCGTAAACCTACCCGTTTGTCTGGAGGCGAACAGCAACGCGTTGCGATTGCCAGAGCTCTGGCTAACAAGCCAAAGTTAATACTGGCCGACGAGCCTACCGGCAATCTAGATAGCCAAACCGGCAAAATGATTTTTGATTTGCTGCATAACTTATCAAAGAGCGAAAGTACTACTGTAATTGTGGTAACTCACGATTTGTCTATAGCTGGTAGGACCGATAAAGCTTTCCGGCTTCAAGACGGCAAGCTAGTTACCCAATAGATACTTAACGTTAGTTAAGCGGTCGGCAGGGCGACAGTAAAAACAGAGCCCTTACCGGGGGCTGACTTAACTTCTATTGTGCCGTCGTGTAGTTCGACGATTTTTTTGGCTATTGCCAGGCCTAGCCCGTAGCCGTTAGCCTGATCTTTGTTCCGAGATATTTCGGCACGGTAGAATCTATCAAAGATCCGAGGTAACTCAGACGCTTTAATACCCTGCCCTTTATCAGAAACACTTAGCTGGACGAATTTATCTTTTTGGCTGGAGTTTATTTTTACTTCGTTACCCTCAGGGCTGTATTTAATAGCGTTATCAAGCAAAATGTTTAGAAGTTCGACCAGACTCTGCAGGTCGCCACTGGCCATATGATTCCCGATGTTTTGTTTGATGGATATTTTTTTGGCGCTGGCGGATTTGGTGTTTCTGGCAATAGCTTCGCTTACAACTTCCTTGATAGGCACAGGTTCTTTGATGACCCCATTGCTATCCTCGGAAGCCAGTTTAAGCAGGCCATCAGCCAAGGCTTTAAGCTTAGCCACTTCTTCAAGATTGCTGACCAGCAACTTGATGGCTTGGTTTTTAGTTATCGCTTTGTCGCGCAGCGCTACCTCAATCTCGGTCTGCATAGCTGTAAGCGGCGTGCGGAGTTCATGCGAAGCGTCCGCTGTAAAACGGGTTTGAGCCTCCAATGAATCTTCTATAGGCCTTAAGGTCCGGCGAGCTAAGGCGTAGCTAGCCGCTCCACCTCCAACCAGGACCAAAAAGTTGAAAAAGATAAGGTTGGTTCGTAGATGTCCCAGGTCTTCATCCAGCTGGTTCTCTCTTAAACGGTTGTAATCACTAAAGTCCGTGGGGCCCAAAAAACCATTGAAAAATGTTGCCTGGCGGTGGTTATTGCGGGTTAAGTCGCCACTAGACACATGATACAAGGCAACGCTACAACCGATACTCAGAGCCATGACAATCGCTAGATACCAAAGCGTAAGTTTTAGGGCGGCGTTGTGAAACATGGTTTTTAGTTAATTTCCCATCCGATATCCAAAACCACGTAAGGTATGGATTAGGTCTGGGCCTTTAAACGGTTTGTCTATTTTATTTCTGAGGTAGCCCACGTATACCTCTACGGTGTTTGGTAATATATCGGCGTCAAAATCCCAGACATGCGAGATTATATTGTCTTTACTCAACACTCGTCCGGAGTTACGCATCATGTACTCCAAAAGTGCGAATTCTTTAGCGGATACCTTTATGGGTTGCTGCCCCCGCCGGACATCGTAGCTGAGGGTATCAAGAGTAAGATCGTTGACTTTTAAAGTATTGCCCTGGGTGTCCTGGGGCCGGCGCATAAGGGCTCTGATTCGGGCTAGCAGTTCCTCGAACGAAAATGGCTTAACCAAATAATCATCGGCGCCGGCATTTAAGCCGCTGACCCGGTCGCGGGTTTGGTCTTTAGCACTCAATATGATGACCGGCGCATGAATGCCCTGTTTACGGATTTCCCGGCAAATGTCCAGCCCCTCCATAGAGCCTGGTAACATGCGGTCGATTATAATAACGTCGTAACTTTCATTTAGTGCGGCGCCCAGCCCACTGTCGGCGTCATATTCTACATCGACGGCATACTTTTCCTGGGTCAAGCCCTGTTTGATAGCCGCCGCAATTTTGTGCTCGTCCTCAATAAGCAGAATCCTCATATCTTGTATTTTACGCCTATAACTGAGAAATAGCTTAATGGCCTGGTGCATACTGCCAAACCATAATGAGTTACAATGTTTGCCAGTGATAAAAATCAAACAACATGGTCTGCCAGCCATCGGGTTTCTCGGTACTTTGACTTGTCTTGTCCTGTTTGCGCTGACCCCCAGTTTCCCTACGCCCGATAAGCTGATAATCTTTCTGACTTTTGTATTTATGATATTTTCTAACGCTCTGCAGATGCTCAAGCGACTGTTGCCTTTCGTCGTTGTACTACTTAGCTATGAATCGTTCAGAAGTGTTGCCGATCACTTGAATAGCCATGTCGACTATAGTTTCGCACCCTACATGGACCGGATTTTATTCGGTGGTTTACCAACGGCCTACTTGCAAAATTTACTCTGGCACGGCCACGTCAGCTGGTATGATTTTGTTTTCTACTTGGCCTATATGTTGCACTTTATAATTCCAATCGGCCTGGCCATACTGGTTTGGAAAACTCGCGTAAAACACTATTGGCGATTAGTTAGTACATATGTGGTGGCAGCCTTCGCGGCGTTTTTAACCTATTTGGCTTTTCCGGCCGCCCCGCCCTGGCTGGCTTCTCAAAATCACTACATCGAGCCCATCACAAGAATATCCAGTCATGTTTGGGCGTCTTTGGGTCTGAGTGATTTCCCTTCTTTTTATAATAATATATCGCCAAACCCGGTAGCGGCCGTACCTTCACTGCACGCCGCTTGGGCGACGCTATTTGCTATTTTTGTCTATAAAATTTACGGGCGACGCTGGGCGGCTCTGGCGGCAATTTATCCGCTTTTAATCTATGTTGGTACGGTTTACCAGGGCGAACACTATGGCTTTGACGTTATAACAGGGATTATCTATGGTTTTGCCAGCTACAAGGTAACACCATATGTGATACTCGGCATAAAAAAACTATTTAGAGCAAAGTACTCCAGTAGTACCAAAAACGCTTAACGATTAGGCCGATAACTACTAAGAACCAAAGTAGTAAGACATCGCCGTGGTGACGGGTGGCAAAAGCTACCAGTTTTTTTAGCTGTGCCGGAGTCTTTATGTATTTTTCGTTCAGAACGTGAAGGGTCGTGTACCAGAATATCGGGATTGTCATGGCCCAGACTACCATGCAGAAAATACATAGCGCCCCGATGCGATAAAGCGACTGAAACTGTAACCATATAACGAAACCGATACCAAGCAGCAGGCCAAGCTCCAGCGTTACCCAAAACCAACGCTTAAACTTAGCGCCGGCTAACATAGCTAGTCCGATGGTCGCCAGCGAAGCAAAGCCGGCTATGCCTATATAATAATTCGGAAACCCGAAAACTTCGGATTGGGCGCTGTCGGCAACACTAGTGCAGCTAAGAACCGGATTCAAATTGCAAATAGGAACGTAACTAGGATTTTTCAGCCTATCGAATACTTCGATACTCAGGGCCAAAGACGCCACCATGGCGATGATTCCGCCAATAAGTAGTAACCACGGTAAAGTTTTAGCTAGCGACCAGGTCGGTTTGCCGTCGTTTTGGGCAACTTTGGTTTTTGACATCGGTTTAATTTTAGCAGCTTATGCGGCAAGAGCCATAGTAAGCTTAAACTCAGTTTTACTTAGTAGTATCAATAATAATCTAGTGCTAAGGCCGCATGTTTGAGCGGCCAAGGGTGGCTAGTGTATACTAACTTAATAAAGTCTTAAGGTCAGTTTTTAGCTTAAGCCATAAATTTTTTCAGGAGGATTTTTTGAGGTTACTTTTCAGCTATTTAGATGCCGGCACAGGCAGCGTGGTCATTCAGTCGTTAATCGGAATCGTAGCTGGTATAGGTGTTTTTGGTAGGAAATTTATAGCTAGCTTTGGCCATAGGATACGAGGAATGTTTTCGAGGGCCGACTCAGGTAACCACATAGATAAGCCGTGAGTAAGCCGGTCACCCAGCCCAAACATGATGGTGGCTCTTTCCGTGACCCGGCAGGTTTTATTTTTGTGAGCCGTGGCGTAGTTTATCGCCAGATCAATCTATCTGGGCAGGTTGACTATGATCATTTTATGAAGTCAGGCCTTTATGGCAGGTTGGCCGGCGAAGGTCTACTGGTAGCGCATGAAGATGCTGGTAAGTTAAAGGACATACCTTCTGACGGACAACGCTATAAGATTATCCGGCCGGCGCCGATACCGTTCATTTCCTACCCTTATGAGTGGACATTTTCACAATTAAAAGACGCCGCCTTATTAACTCTTCAGATACAAAAGATAGCTTTAAGCTTTGGCATGATTCTAAAAGACGCTAGCGCTTATAATGTCCAGTTCATCGGCCGCCGGCCAGTTTTCATAGACAGCCTGTCCTTCAGGGTTTATAAGCCTGGTACGCCCTGGGATGGCTATAAACAGTTTTGCGAACACTTTGTGGCGCCGCTGGCTATGGCTATTTACTCCTCACCCGATATCATAAAAACCCTGCGGGCCTATATTGACGGTATCCCCTTGCCTCTTGCCAAAGATTTATTGCCTAGTCGGGCCAAGCTCCACAAGGGTTTATTAGCCCATGTTTATTTGCACGCCGCCTCCCAAAAACACTATGACCGTGTTAAGCCGGGCGTCACTACCAGGCAGCCAAAAGTCAGCAAAATTGCCCTGGAAGGCCTTTTAAACAGCCTAGAAAAAACCGTTATTCGTCTACGATCACCCAACCAAAAAACTGAATGGGGTGATTATTACAATGACACTAACTATTCACGGTCGGCTTTTAACGCTAAAAAACAGATTGTGAAAAAAAACCTGCAGAAAGTTTCGCCCAAGCCAAAAATGGTTTGGGATCTGGGGGCCAACGATGGTACGTTCAGCGAGATAGCGGCTGGGCTTGGCTGTTACGTGGTGGCCTCTGATATAGATCCGTTGGCCGCCGAGTTAAATTACACCAAAAACCGCCCGATGGTTTTGCGGGACATGATTTTGCCAATAACCCAAGATTTAGCTAACCCCAGCCCGGCGCTTGGCTGGGCCCATGCCGAACGCCGCTCACTAAGCCAGCGTGGGCCGGCGGATATCGTGATGGCCTTGGCGCTGATTCACCACTTAGCGATAAGTAACAACCTGCCGTTTAATAAGATAGCTGAGTATTTCGCCAAGTTGGGTAAATACCTGATAATTGAGTTCATCCCAAAAAGTGATTCTAAGGTCCAGATACTGCTGCACCGCCGTGCTAATCAATTTGCTGACTACACCCAGGAAAATTTTGAGGCGGCATTTGGTACTTACTTTACAACTATAGCCCGCGAGCCTGTTCGTGCTAGCAAGCGTGTTATATACTTGCTTAAGGTAAAATCGTCATAAAAACAGCATGGCAAACAAAAACAGCTCCGAACCCAAAAACAAATCGCGACTTAGACCTAGGTGGCGCAGCCGCCTTGTCAAGATCGTTAAGCTACTGGCTGACTCCCCGTTACCCGAAGTGGCTTTTATTGGCTCGTTTGTCTTGGCCCGTTGGTGGCAGAATTCTGACTTCAGTTATGTCTCGGAAATCTGGATACCGCTGGCTTTGTTCGCGGTGCTTTCAGCTATCGTTTTTTACATCTTTAGGTTGATACTGGGCAAGGGTTTGGCTACCCATCTGGCGGCGCTTTTCGTAAGCTATTGCCTTTACGGCTACGGGTTCGTTAAAGACTCCAGCCTGGGTAAGAATATATTAAAACTGTGGCCTGATAAGTGGCAGACTGAATTTAGCTCAAGTATGTTTCTAATTTTAGTTCTGGCCACGACTGCCGGTTTAATAGGATGGGTCATCAAAAAGTATATTTTAAACCTGAAACCGGTGCGTAACCTACAGCCATACAAGGTTGTTTTATTCGCTATCGCCTTCCTTTTCGTGCTGCAACTGGTAAAAACCGGCCAGCGCGTCTGGGCAATACATAAGGTGACCGCCTATAACTACCCGACATCATCTATTACTAAGCCCAGCTCCCAACCCGAGCAAAAACCCGACATATACTATCTGTTATTCGATCGCTACGGTAACCAGGACGCTCTTAAAAATAATTTCAACTTTAATAACTCCGATATTTACTCGTATTTAAGCTCCCAGGGCTTCACAAACCGGCCAGACGCCTACGCTAACTATCCGTTCACTATGTCTTCTGTTTCATCAACGATGGCGATGTCTTATTTTCCGGAGTTCCAAAAGATGTTTGGCGAGGATGGTGATTGGCAGAACGCCTCGGCTTATAGAAGTATCTTAAATAATCCGCCGATCGCTCAGATTCTTAAGCAGAACGGCTACGACTACAATCAGTTAAGTTCGTGGTGGGACTTTACGCGGGTAGGCATAAAAGCCGACTCCAACCCCACGATATCGTTCAGATTAAACGCTTTTGGCTACCAAAGTTATCTGACCGACTTGCAGCGTGACGTCATCGATAAAAGCGTTCTATCGCCATGGCTTAAAAAGGGTGTTAGGCTGGGCGGCAATAACGTTCTTAAGTATGACCTGACACGTAACCCCCAGCAGAACTTTGAGGCCCAGATGACGGCCTTTAAAAACTTAGCCAGCCGGGCAGATAAATCCACGCCGCAGTTTAGTTTTGCCCATGTGCTGGTTCCGCACGACCCCTATGTTTTTGACGCCGACGGCAACACACCTGCTTATGACGGCGCCAGGACAGATAACGGCGTGGATGAAACGGTGAAATACACCAACGCCGTGACTTACTTAAACAAGCGTATCAAGGACACTGTGGGTTATATCAGGTCTCACTCACCGGACGCGGTTATTATCATCCAGGCTGACGAGGGCCCATATCCTAAGGAATTCCGCTATAAACTGGAGCCTGGTCACTATTATGACCCCGCCAATCTGGGACTGGATAAGATGAAGCAAAAGTTCAGCGTGTTCGCCAGCTATTACCTGCCAGGTGTGGATCCGTCCAGCAAACCAATTAATTCGTCGGTTGATACTTTCCGTTTCGTGTTGGACCATTATCTTGGTTACAACCTCTCTATGTTACCGGATTGCCATTTCAGCACCGGTGACAAGTATACAATCTATAAATACCAGGACCAGACGGCCAAACTTGGTAACCAGACTGACGCTGTCGCTTGCGAGCAATATCTATGAGATTAATCTTTCCCCAAAGTAAAAGAGTAAAAAGATTTAGCCGGACTCCAAAAAATCACCGACTAGTTATGGTCGCTGGAGTTCTGGCTGTGCTTATCGTAGCTTGGCTGCTTCTGTATCATCGGACTGCCTCCACACCGACAAAATCGCCTAGCTCGTCGCCTCAGGAGTCTTCCTCCGTTCCGCCTACTTCTGCTCCGTCAACTGTCCCACAGCCAAGTCCTGCCAGCCCACCGGGCAGCGGTTTAAACGCCCAAGACCAAGCGGCCAGCCTGACGGTGGTTGTGAACAAGGGCCGCATCTTACCGTCAACCTATGTGCCGGCTAATTTAGTAGTGCCTGATGTAGCCTTAAGGCTGGGGTCGGGTTCGCCGGATATGCATGTCCGGGCCGATACCGCCGTGGCCATGAAACAATTGTTTGACAGGGCCGCTCAGAGCGGTTTGCAGCTAAAGTTAGCCAGTGGCTACCGCTCATATTCAACGCAGAAGGCTTTGTATAACGGCTATGTCGCCTCGTCCGGGCAGGCTTACGCCGATGCCAGCAGCGCTCGTCCCGGGCACAGCGAACATCAAACGGGCCTGGCGGCCGATTTGGAACCGGCTAGCCGTAACTGTGAGATACAGCAATGTTTTGGTACTACCGCTGAGGGTAAATGGTTGGCGTCCAATGCCTACAGATATGGGTTTATAATCCGCTACCAGGAAGGCAAGGACAAGTTAACCGGTTACGAGTATGAGCCTTGGCACGTCAGATATATAGGCACCGACCTAGCCACCAAAGTGTATAAATCAGGAAAAACCTTAGAACAATATTTTGGTATGACAACCTATGCCGATTACCCGGCAACTAACTATCAGCTACGCTGATTTCTCAATCTGTTGAAACTTCGGTGCCAAACCTGCTACACTAGTTAACGAATGCGTTTTAGGTACACAAAAAAAACGACCAGCAGTGCGTCGCTTGCCGTTAGTACGGGTTTGCTTGGAGGAGCATTATGCTAATGCTGGCCTTACCGTTGGCTGTCGAGAGCGAACCGCTCGCTGCCCAAAAGCTTTTTGAGCTGGGCGGGCTTGGTGTAACCAACTCGATGTTATTTGGTTTAGTCGCGGCTGTCTTTACACTTGTCCTGCTTGGTTTGGCGGCTGCCCGCAGCCAAAAACACCCTCGCTCCAGACTGGCTTTTTATATGGAGACTATGGTAGACGGCATTTTTGGCGTGGCTATAGACAGCTTTAACGACCGCAAAAAAGCCCTTAAACACCTGCCGTTTTTAGTTACGCTTTTCACCTTCATATTTATTAGCAATCTTTCTGGTTTGCTGCCTGGTGTTGGTACCTTGCACGCCCAGGTTAACGGCCAGGCTGTGCCGCTGCTGCGGGCTTTTACCACCGATCTTAATGCCACTCTGGCGCTGGCCATTTTAACCATCGGGCTGGTGCAGTTCTATGCTATCCGTGAGCTAGGTATTTTGGGCCACTTAAAGCATTATTTTACCAATAAGCCTTGGAAGCCAGTCAATCTGTTCATCGGCGTCAATGAAGTGTTTGGCGAGTTGCTACGGATAGTTACCCTTTCCATGAGGCTTTTCGGGGTGATTTACGCCGGCGAGGTGTTGATTACCACTATCGCCCAGCTGTCGGGCAACTTCGCCTGGTTTGCTACCCTGCCGGTACTGTTTTTAGAGATATTTTTCTCGGCCATCCAGGCATATGTATTCATGATGCTGACCACCACTTATCTTGCAATCGCCACATCATCGGGTGAGCACCAAGAAAGTACTGGCGGCAAGGTTAAGTTACAAACAGCAAGTTAAAGGAGTAGATGTTATGGAAAACGTAGACCCATCATTAATTAAAGGTTTGGCTATCGGTCTGGGGGCTATCGGCCCGGCTATTGGCGTCGGCCTGATCGGTGCGGCCGCCGTAGGTGCAATCGGTCGTAACCCGGAGGTCCAAGGCCGGATTTTATCCACGGCTTTCATTATGGCCGGCCTGGTTGATGCCGTCCTGGCCTTCGTGCTGCTAATCGTGTTCACCACGGGCTGATAATTAAAAAAGGTTTTTAAGATTGACTAGCGAGATATTACAATTTGGCAGCGCAGAGAGCGGCGGAGGCATTTCCAGCCTTGGCTTGGATTTAAAAGCCTTTATATTCCAGTTGATAGCTTTTTTGATAGTGCTGGTCATCTTAAGCAAGTTTGTGTTTCCGAAATTGGTCAAAACTTTGGAGGATCGCCGCCAAACGCTAGAAAAAAGCTTGGAACAGGCCCACCAAACGGAGCTGACCTTGGCTTCGGCCGAGGAAAAAGCCAAAGAGCTTTTACATAAAGCCCGGTCTCAGGCCGACGCGGCGCTGGCCGACGCCAAGCTGGAGGCTAAGAGTATGGTTGCCGGGGCCGAAGCGGCCGCCCAGGCCCAAGCTAAGCGCATCCTTGATGAGGCTCAAGACCTTATCAAGGAGGAGCACGACCGTTTAAGCGACGAACTCAAGAAGGAGCTAGCTGGCCTGGTGGCCACGGCTACCGAAAGAATCATCGGTGAAAAACTAGATAGCACCAAAGATTCCGAGCTTATCGGAAAAACCATCAAAGGATTGGCTAAATGATTGCTGCATCCAGGCGTAGCCTGGCCCGCTATGGCGCCAACCAACTGCTTGAGGGCGTTAAGATGCCCTTGGTCGCTGAAAAGTTGGCCGCCGCGTTGGTAATTTCCGAACGCCAGGCATCAGCGCCACTGCTAGTCGCCGATATTATGCGTGAGCTGGAAGATCGCGGTGTTGTCGCTCGAGCCGACCTGGCCAGCGCCAATGCCCTGTCCGCTAGGCTGCATAAGCAGATAAGTGACTATCTTAAACAAGCCGTTAAAGTTGACGATGTTATATTGAACCAGCAGATAGATCCCGCGCTTATCGGTGGTGTCCGCATAGAAACGGCTAATCGTTCCTGGGATTTAACGGTCGCTAAAAAAATTGATGATATGCGAAAGGTGTTTTAGAGAATATGGCGAAAATCGACCAAAATGTTAAAAATCTAGCGGCTGAAGTACAGCAAGCTATTGCCGGCCTTAAAGGTGGTGGCCAGGAGCCATCCAGCGGCGTGGTTACACGCGTGGGTGATGGTGTGGCCTGGATTTATGGCCTGCGTGACTGTGGCTATTCCGAGATGCTGGAAATCGAAGGCACTGACGGCACCACCGTTACCGCCTTTGCCCTGAACCTTTTAGAAGATGAAATCGGCGCCGTGTTGCTTGGCGATGACCGTTATGTTAGCGCTGGTGCTAAAGTACGTTTAAGCGGCCAATCGCTAACGATTCCAGTGGGACCGGAAATGATTGGGCGGGTAGTCGATCCTCTTGGACGGCCATTGGACGGCCGGGGAGCTATTAAAACCACTAAAAAAGGTTTGGTAGAGCGCGCTGCCCCGGGAGTTATTGACCGTAAAAGCGTCAAAGAGCCACTTTTGACCGGTATTACCGCTATCGATGCCATGGTGCCTATTGGCCGCGGTCAGCGGGAGCTGATTATCGGTGATCGCCAGACCGGCAAGACAGCCATTGCTGTGGACACTATGATAAACCAGGCCCGCCAAAAAACCGGTGTTATAAATATCTACGTGGCAATCGGTCAGAAAAACGCCAAAATCGCCCGTTTGGTCGAAAGATTAAAGCGCGAAGGCGTGATGGATCAAACCATTATCGTGGCCACCTCAGCCGCTGATCCGGCGTCTTTGCAGTACCTAGCGCCTTATGCCGGCTGCGCTATCGGCGAATGGTTCCGTGACAACAAACAGCATGCTCTGATTATGTACGACGATCTGTCCAAACACGCTATCGCTTACCGCCAAATGTCCTTGCTGCTCCGCCGTCCACCGGGCCGCGAAGCTTATCCCGGTGATGTCTTTTACCTGCACTCCCGGCTTTTGGAACGGGCTGCCAAATTATCCGATAAGCTCGGCGGCGGCAGCCTGACGGCTCTGCCGATAATCGAAACCCAAGCCGGAGATGTCAGCGCTTACATTCCTACCAACGTCATATCTATAACCGACGGCCAGATATATCTGGAGACCGACCTGTTCTACCAGGGAGTCCGGCCGGCCATATCCGTTGGATTGTCGGTGTCGCGTGTGGGCGGCTCTGCTCAGCCGAGGGCTATCAGGGGTGTAGCCGGTAGTTTGCGGCTTAATCTGGCCCAATACCGTGAATTGGCGGCCTTCTCACAATTCTCCAGTGATTTGGATGCCGAAACCCAAGCCCGCCTGGCCCGTGGCTTCCTACTGACCGAAATCTTAAAACAACCACAGTATTCACCGCTTAGCGTTTGGCAGCAGGTGGCCACTATTATGGCGGCGACGGCCGGCGCGTTTGACGGATTACCTTCAGAAAACATCAAAGCCGCCCAGGCAGCTCTACTTAGCAGCCTGGAACAGAAACACTCCAAACTAATGTCTGAGCTAGACAGAGGCGACAAGCCCTCAGACGCTGTAAGTAAGACGGTCGTAAGCGTGGCCCAGCAGGTAGCTAAGCA
Organism: Candidatus Saccharimonadota bacterium; assembly: GCA_016234585.1. Taxonomy (GTDB): domain Bacteria; phylum Patescibacteriota; class Saccharimonadia; order Saccharimonadales; family UBA10212; genus 21-14-0-10-47-8-A. The sequence goes on along the minus strand of JACRBB010000019.1, from coordinate 10,403 downwards.
ATACGAGGCTAAGAAGAAGGCGTAAAGATAGATGGCCCAAACACAACTGCTTAATCGTCGTATCCGCTCGGTAAAAAATGCCAAGCAGATCACCAAAGCCATGGAAGTGGTAGCTGCCAGCCGGATGCGCCGAGTTCAAGAGGCGGCCACCAAAACCAGAGCTTACGGCGAAATAGCCGACTCCATAGTCAGGCAGATATCGAATACCCAGGAAGCCAAGCATCATCCGTTCTTTAGGCCCAGCCAAAACACAGCTAAACTTTATATTGTTTTTAGTAGTGACCGTGGGCTGGCGGGAGCTTTTAATTCCAATATTTTTAATAACTCCCTGCGCTCCTTTAACGAAGATAAAAAAACCGGACGCACCTCGTCGGTAATAGTCTTTGGCCGCAAGGGCGCCCGTTTTTTCTCGCGGTTTGAGGGCGTTAATTTGGTTGGTGAATATGAAAATTTGGCTGATGCTCCAGACGCCAACGTCTTCGCCCCGGTCATAGACTCCGTAAGTAATGGGTTTAGCGGGGGTCAGTTTGGCGTTGTTAACATAATTTATACCGAGTTCGTGTCCACGCTTTCCCAGTCCGTACGCAATCTGCAGCTGCTGCCCGTCCCGCCAGTAGAAGACGAAACGACCCAAAAAGTTATCTATGAGCTGGAGCCGACCAACGACGCCGTACTCACAGAAGCCATGAAACTTTACCTGGAGGCCCAATTGATGCGGGCCAAAGTTGATTCTTCAGCCAGCGAGTACGCCATGCGGATGTTGGCTATGAACAGCGCTAACCGGAACGCCTCGGACCTTATAGAACACTTAACGTTAGAGCTGAACGCTTCGCGCCAAGCCAGCATAACCCAGGAAATGGCCGAGATTACCGGCGGCGCCAACGCGGTAACATAAAACAAGAAGATGAAAGGATAAATATGCCAACTACTACTAAAAAAACTGCCACTAAGTCCGGTATAATTGTGCAAATTGTAGGTGTTGTTGTGGATGTGGAGTTTGATAATCACCTGCCAGCCATCTATAACGCCCTAAGTATTGAGCGGGATGGCCAAAGACTGATGTTCGAGGTCGCCCAGCACCTAAGCCAAAGTTCAGTGCGGGCCATCGCCCTTGGTCCGACAGAGGGCCTGAAGCGCGGGGATAAGCTGGTTGATACCCGCAGTCCTATCAGCGTACCGATTGGTGACACTACGTTAGGTCGGATGTTCAATGTTATTGGCGAGCCGATTGACGGCAAGCCCGCCTCCGAAGCCACTGAGCGGGCTCCAATCCACCGTACGCCTCCAACCCTGGCTGAACAAAGCGGCAAAGAAGAGATATTTGAGACCGGCATCAAAGTTATCGACTTGATTTGTCCGATTACTAAGGGAGGAAAAGTTGGCTTGTTCGGTGGCGCCGGAGTCGGAAAGACAGTTTTTATAACCGAGCTCATAAATAACATCGCCAAGTTTCATAAGGGTAAATCGGTTTTCGCCGGAGTCGGCGAGCGTACCCGCGAAGGCAATGACCTTTACTACGAAATGGCCGAATCCGGCGTCCTTGATAAGACCAGTCTGGTCTTTGGCCAGATGAACGAGCCGCCGGGAGCCCGTTTGCGGGTTGGTTTCTCTGGTTTGGCAATCGCCGAGGGCTTCCGTGACCAAGGCAACGACGTGTTGCTTTTCATAGATAATATCTTTAGGTTTACCCAGGCCGGCGCTGAAGTTTCAGCCCTTTTGGGCCGTCTGCCAAGCGCTGTGGGCTACCAACCAAACCTGGCGACCGAGATGGGCTCCCTGCAGGAACGGATTACTTCTACCAAGGATGGTTCCATAACTTCGGTCCAGGCGGTCTATGTGCCGGCCGACGACCTTACCGACCCAGCCCCGGCAACTACTTTTGCCCACTTAGATTCCACAATCGTGCTCAGTCGGGCTTTGACGGAACTAGGCCTGTACCCGGCTGTCGATCCGCTGGATAGCAGCTCAACAATCCTGGACCCCGAAATCGTCGGCGATGAGCACTACAAGGTAGCCCGCGAAGTCCAGCGAATACTTCAAAGGTACAAAGACCTCCAGGATATAATTGCCATTTTGGGTATGGAAGAGCTGTCCGATGACGATAAAAAGCTGGTCGCCCGGGCCCGGCGCATCCAGCGATTTCTGACTCAGCCGTTCTTTGTCGGCGAGGTTTTTACCAGTATCCCCGGGCAGTATGTGCCGCTTAAGGAAACTATCCGCGGTTTTAAGGAAATCCTAGCCGGCGACCATGACGACAAAAACGAGCAGGCCTTTTACATGAAGGGCACAATTGACCAAGTCAAAGAGGAAAAGCGTTCTTCGGAAGGTAAAAAGTGATCCACTTCCAGTTAGTATCATCTAGCGGAACCAAGTTTGACTCGGATGTCTATGAGGTCTTGGTGCCAACTCAAGCCGGAACCATTGCCGTATTCGAGGACCATATGCCGGTAATCGGAGCTGCCGCGCCGGGTGTGCTGAGTGTCCGGGAAAAATCCAGCGATAGTGACGACGACATGGAGCATTTCGCGGTTAGCGGCGGCATCGTCCAGATAGACGGCAAAACAGCCCGGTTTATATCCGACGAAGTAACCACCAGCGACGAAGTATCCGAGCAGGAGGCCCAAGCCGCCTTGGCAAGAGCCGAAGAGCTGATGGCTAGCGCTGACACCCAGGCTTTGGTGAACGAGGCCCGGCGCTCCTTGCACCACCACATTGCCCAACTACACGTCGCCAAGCTCAGGAAACGCCACCACCAGTAGCCCGGACGTTGTAAATTAATTACGGTTATGGTATAGTAATGCTAAAGAGTTCGTAACCAAGATAAGCGGGTCTGTTTTTTATGCGACAATTTGCTTTAACTCCCTCAAAAATCCGTAATATTGCTGTTATTGCCCATGTTGACCATGGCAAGACAACTTTAGTTGATGGGTTTTTAAAACAGTCCCACACTTTCCGGGACAATTCTTCGGAAATGAGCCAGGACCTAATTATGGACAGCAACGACCAGGAGCGTGAGCGTGGTATCACGATTACCGCCAAGGTTACGGCTGTGGACTACCAGGATCATAGGATCAACATAATCGATACTCCCGGCCACGCTGACTTTAGCGGCGAAGTGGAGCGCACGCTTAATATGGCCGATGGCTGCCTGTTGATCGTCGATGCCCAAGAGGGCCCGATGCCCCAAACCAAATTCGTGCTTGGCAAGGCCCTGGCTAACGAGCTTAAGCCGATTGTCATAATCAATAAGATCGACAAGCCGGGCAGCCGAATCAAGCAAGTTGAGGACGAGCTGGCCGATTTATTTTTAGAGTTGGCGGTACATGAAGATCAGCTCCATTACCCTGCTTACTACGCCGTTGGCCGGACCGGCAAGGCCTGGGACAACGTGCCGTCCAATGTCGAGGCTAAAAGTGACCTATCGGTCATATTTAACGCCATTATCACCAAAATTCCCGCCCCGAACGTAGAGCTCGACAAACCGTTCCAGATGCTGGTCACGGCTTTGGCTTGGGATAACTTTAAGGGTAAATACGCCATCGGGCGGATTAGCCGTGGGAGTATCAAACCGGCTGACGCGGTTATGCTTTGCAAAAAGGACGGCTCGCAGATTAAAGGGAAAGTTGATGGCGTCTGGAAAAGCCACGGCTTGGCTAAGTTCGAGGTGCCTGAAGGCATAGCTGGTGACATCGTGCAGTTGACCGGTGTTGCCGATGCTCAAATCGGCGAGACGATTGCCGATAGCGTAGATCCGGAAGCTCTGAACACGATTGAAATAGAAGCTCCGACTCTAAAGATCTATTTAGGCCCCAATACTTCGCCATTCAAGGGGCAAGAGGGAGAGTTCACGACCTCGCGCCAAATTGGCGAACGATTGCGCAAAGAACTGGAGGTTAATATAGGTCTCCGAGTGGAAGAGGATGGTATCGGCTACTTGGTTAGCGGGCGCGGCGAGCTGCACCTCAGTGTTCTGATTGAAACTATGCGCCGTGAAGGTTTTGAGTTTGAGGTCGGCCGCCCTCAGGTGGTCGTTAAACAAGAAAATGGTGTCACTGTGGAACCTGTCGAGGAACTTATCATAGAAGTACCGGCCGATAACGTTGGCGCCGTGCAGATGGAAGTAGGTTCGCGACGCGCTAATCTTAAAGAGCAGTTCGCGACCTCCAAGGGGGTAACCAAATTGGTTTACGAAATACCTACCCGGACGCTTTTAGGACTGCGTAACATCTTAACTACCAACACTAAGGGAACGGCCATTATGCATAGCCTGATGATCGGCTATCAGCCCCTGGGCTCCGCCCTGCCCCAGCTTCGTAACGGCGCGCTTATCGCTTATGAAACCGGTCTGACCACACCCTACTCGCTGCAAAACGTTGAGACTCGAGGTACTTGTTTTGTCGGCCCGGCGGAGAAGGTCTACGCCGGCCAGGTAATAGGCCTTAACAACCGCCGCGACGACATGGAAATCAATGTCTGCAAGGCCAAGCATCTTACTAATATGAGAAGTTCGTCCAGTGACGGTGTGGTTCAGCTGACTCCGCCCACCATCCTGAGCTTAGAACAATGCATCGACTTCATAGAAAATGACGAGCTACTAGAAGTAACTCCAAAATCACTCCGCATCCGTAAACGGCAACTTGATCCCAACAAGCGCAAACGCCAGCAATAGTTTCCCACCAACCTCCAGCAAAAAGCTGAAGTATCGTCTATAATGTCAGACATGGATTATGGGGAAGAAGCTTTAAAGAAACACAAAAAATTAAGAGGCAAAATTGGTGTTGAACTCAAAGATACGCTTGATAGCAAAGATAAACTGAGTATTTATTACACGCCGGGCGTGGCGGCGGTCAGCAGCTATGTTGCTAAAAACCCTGATGAAACCCGCAATTACACCTGGCTCAACAACAGTGTTGCGGTAATCAGTGACGGTTCGGCGGTTTTGGGCCTTGGCAACATCGGGCCGTACGGTGCTCTGCCCGTTATGGAGGGCAAGTGTATGTTGTTCAAGCATTTTGCCAACATTGACGCCGTACCTATTGTGCTTAATGTACATATCGCCGATGAGATCGTTGCGGCGGTTAAAGCCATTGCTCCCAGTTTTGGAGGCATCAACCTCGAGGACATAGCGGCGCCAATATGTTTTGAAGTAGAAGAGCGGCTAAAAGAGGAACTTGATATTCCCATAATGCACGACGACCAACACGGCACGGCCATTGTTGTTTTAGCTGGGCTAATTAACGCTATGAAAGTCGTTGGCCGCGAACTATCTGACGCCAAAATTGTGGTTGCCGGCGCCGGCGCTGCTGGCACGGCAATCATAAAACTGCTGCATTTATACGCCAAACCCAGGATCTTTGCGGTCGACAGTAAAGGTGTTATAGGCGCCAACCGTAATGATTTAAATGACGAGAAAAAGAAGTTGCTGAAATACAGCAATTTTTCGGACACCGACGGATCGCTGGAAGATATTTTACAGGGTGCCGATGTGTTCATAGGCGTATCTAAAGCCGGGTTACTGACGCCGGACATGGTGAGGTCGATGGATAAAAAGCCAATTATTTTCGCTATGGCTAACCCGACCCCCGAGATAATGCCCGACATCGCTAAATCGGCCGGCGCGTCGATCGTGGCGACCGGGCGGAGCGACTTCCCAAACCAAGTAAATAATGCCCTGGCCTTTCCTGGGATTTTCCGGGGCGCGCTAGACAACCAGGTTCGGATGATTACTGACGACCACAAAATCGCCGCCGCCAAGGCCATCGCTGAACTGGTCGAAAAACCGGATAGCGAGCATATTATCCCCAGTGTTCTGGACGACCGGTTGGTTCCGGCCGTGTCAAAGGTAGTTAGGTAGGCCGGAGCCGGTATCGTCTGTTCCCCACAGCTTTTTCTCAGTATCGATCCGTATCTTATGTTGGGATATTGACCAAAGGACTAAAGTGAAATATAACACCAGAAAATTCTTACTCTCCGGGCTAGTGGTCTTAACTTTTATTGCCTACAGCTACCAACAGCGTCATGATGATGAGTCGGCAAAAGTAGTTGCCCCGACATCCCAGGCAACTTCATCATCTGTTAATCCGGCGAGTACGCAAAGCTCTAACGGTTCTGCGGCTTCGTCTGGTATGCACGGTATGATGTCGGCGGCTTATAAAGACGGCAGTTACGTAGGCAATGCCGCCGATGCTTTTTATGGCTACATACAGGTTAAGGCGGTCATTCAAAATGGGGCTATAACTGATGTTCAGTTTTTACAGCACCCCAATGACCACTCAACTTCAATAGAGATAAACAACCAAGCTATGCCCTATCTTAAACAGGAGGCTATAAAAGCTCAAAGTTCGCAGGTTGACATAGTATCCGGGGCTACCGACACCAGCTACGCGTTCATCGAATCTTTAAAGACGGCGCTAAACAAAGCTCGTACCTAAGAATCCATGAAACAGACAAAGCTCATAATGGGTATGCCGATTAGTGTAGAGATAGTTGGCTCTGAGGTTGACCATAAAATATTTAAAGAGGTATTTGATTATTTTAGGTACGTCGATGGTAAGTATAGTACCTACAAGCCTGACAGTGAGATATCACTTATCAATGCCGGCCTTCCCAAAAAGAGCTGGAGCCATGAAATGAAAATGATTTTAAGAATGTGCGAGCAGACTAAGCGCCAGACCAACGGTTATTTTGACATTGTCCGCGGTGGCCAGCGCGACCCGTCCGGTTTGGTGAAAGGCTGGGCGATTCAAAACGCGGCTAGCATCCTAGCTAAACACGGCTATCGTAACTTTTATATTGACGCCGGAGGCGACATCCAGGTTAGCGGTAAGAACGCCAAGGGCAAGCCCTGGCAAGTCGGTATCCGGAACCCTTTTAACAGGGACGAAATAATAAAAAAAATTACTCTTAGCACCGAGGGCGTAGCAACATCTGGAACATACGTTCGTGGACAGCATATTTACAATCCCCTTAAGCCCAAAGAAGCAATCAAAGACATTGTGGCCATAACGGTTATTGGCCCAGACATTTACAATGCCGACCGCTTTGCCACGGCCGCTTATGCTATGGGCAAAAAGGGTATAGAATTTATCGAGAAACTAAAAGACTACGAGGGCTACATGATAAACAAAGACAAGACAGCCACTATGACTAGCGGTTTTGGCGGATACGTGAGCCGTCAGACATGAAATACGTCGATTATTTTCTGGATAGGATTACTATGTACCGTTTAGTGCTGTATTACTTGATAGGATTATTGTTGGCGGCGGTTGGGCTAAGCATATTTGGTAGTTTGGGCTACAAACCTGCCTCAATTGCCTTCTCGGCAGTATACATTACTCTAGTTTGCTGGATATCAAACCGATTATTCGCATACGTGTTTAAGGCTCCGGTTAACGTTGAGTCAGTTTACATCACTGCCTTAATCCTGGCGCTTATTGTAACTCCCATACGAACTTCTCACGATTTAATATTTTTGACAGCTATCGGCGGATTGGCCATCGCCTCCAAATTTATATTAGCTATTAAAAACAAGCACATATTCAATCCGGCGGCCGTAGCCGTGGCTTTGACGGCAGCTGGTGCCGGTCAATCAGCTAGCTGGTGGGTCGGTAGTCTGTCTATACTGCCGTTCGTTGTAATTGGCGGTCTTTTAGTTGTCCGGAAAATCAAGCGTTTTACAATGGTGCTCAGTTTCTTTGGGGCTGTAATCATGTCTACGGTCTTAGTAAATATTGCGTTGTCGAGCCACAGTGACGCTTTGTTTATCCTACAGAAGACCGCTTTTCACTCGTCATTATTTTTCCTGGCTTTCATAATGCTAACCGAACCGCTTACCTCCCCCGCAACCAAAGGTAAACAGATATGGTACGGAATTTTGGCCGGCACCCTCTTTCCACCCCAAATCCATATTTTTAATACCTATTCAACGCCGGAACTGACCCTGTTGGTGGCCAATGTCTATGCCTACCTGGTTAGTCCAAAGTACAAGCTAATGCCAACATTTATCAAAAAGGTAAATATCGCTCATAACTCTTTAGACTTTATTTTCAGGCCCGACCGTCGGGTCTCGTATAAGCCGGGCCAATACATGGAGTGGACACTAACGCATAACAATTCGGATTCCAGGGGTAACCGCCGCTATTTTACTTTAGCTTCTTCGCCTACAGAGGAAGATCTTAGGCTGGGAGTTAAATTTTATCCAGGTGGCAGTAGCTTTAAGAAGGCTATGTTAGCCATGGATGAGTCAACTCCGATTGCTGCCGGACAGCTCGGTGGTGATTTTACGCTGCCTGACGATCAGACCAAGAAACTAGCTTTTATAGCTGGCGGCATCGGCATCACACCGGTTAGAAGTATGGTGAAGTATATGCTTGACACCAACCAGAACCGCTCAGCTACGTTGCTTTACTCCGGTTCCACTGGTAAAGATTTTGCCTACATAGATGTATTTTCCGAAGCCGAACGCCGAAAAATCCTAAAAGCAACCTACACCATAACCGAAAGTGCTCCACAGGGGTGGCATGGACAAACCGGCTATATCAACAAACAGATGATAATCAATCAGATACCAGACTATATGGACCGGTTATTTTATATCTCCGGCTCGCATAGTTTGGTTACAGCGGTCAGCGATGCTCTTCACAGCATTGGTGTATCGCGGCATCAAATCAAAATAGACTTTTTCCCTGGCTATATGTAATCGCGTCTTACAGTCGTGGCAATAAGATTGCGATAGTGCTTGTTGTTTTAACTACGGCTTCGTCCGGAACGGGTTCGTACCCAACCATATTGCCATCGTCGTCAACCAGCTCTCTGACCATCGAATCTCTGACAGGGTCGTATCCCCAACGTGAAATCTCAAGCGCCATACTTAATAATTTGTCTATCAATGTTGGATCACACTCTAAATCGTCCGGTGACAGACTCTGGATACGCTCAATAAGCTCATGTTGTGCTTTAGAAAACCGCTTCACAATTTCTGGCGTGGGTTGTAACCCGCCGTGGTGTATATCAAGTTCTTTCTTGGTCAAAATACTTTATTTTAAACGAGTTGGTGTTTAATTTTCCGCCAACGTCTGAGCTGCAAACGTCTAGCTTTATCTCTCCAGTCGGCATTGTCGTCACCGTCACCAGTGGTATCAGGGTCAATATCATCGAGCTCTAAATCCGTGCGTCGGGTCGGTCTTGTAACTATGTATAGTTTCTTCATATTGTATTTTTGTGGCGCGTAATATGCGTAATGCCTATTCATAATTCGGTCCTCCCATACCTCAGTTAAAATCTTGGTCCCCCTCCCATAGGTCCGTTCGTTACGCTAGACATGCTACTAAAGACTACCAAGGAGGTCTGTAAGAAATATCACGACAGCATGTCGTAGTTGTGCTCTGGGAAACATTTTTACGGGGTTAAATAACTATGGAGTGTTCGGTTTTTAATCTGTTTAACTTAGCCGTGTTGACTATCGACATTTTGGCGTTGGCCAACACCCCCTCTTTTCTTAGCCGTACAAGCTGTATCGAAGCGGTTTCTCTGGTTAGGCCACACATATCGGCGATATCCTGATGAGTCAGTTTTACGGCCAGCTTGCTTAATTGCCCCGCGGTTCCGGTTCTGGAGACCAAAATGGCCAGCATGGCGATTATTTTTCGTCTGGCATCGTTGACGGCCAGCAAATCAATGCGTTGCGCAAAACGGACATTGACCGAACTGGTGTATTTAATAAGCGTCTCAGCGGCTTTTATCTTGTTCTTAACGTTCATGTTAAGCAAAGAAGGCGTTATAACAAGCAGCTTGGCGTCGGTCAGACACTCATAATAATATCTGACCACACCGGCCCCCGAGAGATAGCTGGTCATCGGAAAGGCGTCGCCTGGCCCATATAAGAAAATCGTTCGTTCTACCCCTGACGGCAAAATGTTATAAACTTTCACATAGCCTTTTTCTATGTAATACATTTTCTTTATTGATTCTCCTTCATAAAACAGCACCTGTCCCTTCGGGTACTTCTTAATCTGGCTGTCCTCAAATAAATCTCGTAAAGGAGAACTCATTTACTGCCTCCCAACAACCACTTAACTGCCTCTGAGCGCTTACCGAAGGCCCGAATCTTACGCTGTTTATCAGCTACTAACGCCAGGGTATTTATCAGTATCTGCGCTGGTAGGGGGCCATATATGGCGCCTCGCTTAAAACTAACTGTACGCATACCCTCTACCCCAGCCATGTATATCCGTCGGTCAAAATCTATCACAACGTCACTGATGTCGATAAGTATCAGAACGGGCATTTTTTTAGCAAGCAAAGCCTTAGAATGTTTATCTAACTGCTCTATCCCTTTTCTGATATTGGTAACGGTTTGTCGTCCGCTATAGCGTTGTTCTATGAAACCGGTGGGGTCAAGGATT
>JACRBB010000018.1 GCA_016234585.1 Candidatus Saccharimonadota bacterium | reverse complement strand
CTTATCGGGTTGAGTGACGCCGATATGAGTGGTGAACTTAAGAACCAGGTCACTAAACTAGAGGCGGATTTTTTGGATCTCAAAAGACAGCTTAAGTTTCAAGGCCCGTTTGATGAACGCGATGTAATCTTAAGTATTTATGCCGGCGCCGGCGGTACCGATGCCCAGGACTGGGCGCAGATGCTGCTGCGTATGTATATCCGTTGGGCCGATGCCCACGGGCTAACAACAAAAACCGTGGAGCAGACGGCCGGTGAAGAAGCCGGTTTAAAAAGCGTCACTGTGGAAATTACGGGGGGCAGTTTTTTGTACGGTAAGCTGGCTGGTGAGCACGGCGTGCACCGACTGGTGCGTTTGAGTCCTTTTAATTCTGATAATTTGCGCCAGACCAGCTTTGCCAAAGTTGAAATTTTACCGATTATAGACAGGCCCGAGGAGGTCGCGCTGGACGACAAGGACTTGAAGATAGATGTTTTTCATTCCGGTGGCGCCGGCGGCCAAAGCGTTAATACCACGGATTCGGCGGTACGGGTCACGCACTTGCCGACCGCTATTGTGGTGGCCATCCAAAACGAGCGCTCCCAACTTCAAAACAAAGAAACGGCTTTGACTATATTGCGTTCACGTTTGGCGGCCTTGCAGCTTGCCCAACACGCCAAAAACATCGCCGAGCTGAAAGGCCCCAATCAGTCGGCGGAGTGGGGTAGCCAAATCCGCAGCTATGTTTTGCATCCTTATAAAATGGTCAAAGACCTGCGGACTAATCACGAAACTTCCGATGCCGCCAAAGTTTTAGACGGTGACCTCGACCCGTTCATCGATGCTTGGCTAGAACACAACATCAGCACCTAGCAGCTTAAGCTTATCTGGTATACTATTAAGCGATGATTTTAATGGACCGAGTGACTAAAACATACAATCGGCGCGGTTCTGCTTTGGAGCGTGTCAGCCTGCATGTCGAGCCAAAAGAATTCGTTATCATAGTTGGCCCTAGCGGCGCCGGCAAATCCACGCTGTTTAAATTGTTAACCCGCGAGGAAAAGCCTACCAGCGGCAAAATAATCGTCGGCGGTATAGACTACGACAAACTCAAAGATAAGGACGTGCCGCTGCTGCGGCGTAAGATAGGCGTGGTATTTCAGGACTTCAAACTGCTGCTTAACAAGACGGTCTATGAAAACGTGGCTTTTGCCTTGGAAATCGCCGGCATACCAAACAGAGAAATAAAACATACCGTTCCCAAAGTCTTGGACTTAGTTGGCTTAAAAGGCAAAGAGCGTAATTATCCGCTAGAGCTTTCCGGCGGTGAACGGCAACGCGTGGCTATTGCCCGGGCGGTTGTTCGCCAGCCCAAGATTTTAATTGCCGATGAGCCCACCGGTAACTTAGACCCCAAACATGCTTGGGATGTTATAAAGGTGTTAGAAAAAATTAACCGCTACGGCACGACCGTGCTTTTGACGACGCACAACCAAGACATAGTTAACAGCTTAAAGCGCCGGGTAGTCACCATCAAAGACGGGCAGATAGCCGGCGACCGGGCAGTCGGGCAATATAAAGGCGCATGAAGAAGCGGACAAGCGGCAGCGACTCTGACCACCGTTTTATAGCCTTTGAACGGGTGATCAAAAACGGCTTTGTAAGTTTTGGTCGCAACATCTGGCTGGCTGTCGCCGCCATCGCTATGATGGCCATCACCCTCACCATATTATTATTCGCGGTGGTGGCTAACTCCACCTTTCGGCACACCATCTCCGATATCACAAGTCATATCGACGTGTCGGTTTACTTAAAAGACAGTGTCACTGCCAAACAACGTAACGACCTGATTACCGAGCTTAAAAAGACCGACAACGTTAAGTCAGTAGACTATATCAGCAAGGAGCAGGCTCTTAAATCTTACCGGGACCAAAACGTCAGCAACAGCGATCTGCTGGCGGCCATTTCCGAAACCAGTAACCCCTTGCCAGCCAGTCTTAACGTCAAGCCCAAAGATCCCAATAACCTTGCCGCCATCAAGGACTTTTTGGATAGGCCGACGGTTGCCGCTCTGCAGTCGGATCCAACCAGCTATTCGGGTGATAGAAAAGCGGCAATCGACAAAATCACCAGCGCAACGCACTTTTTTGAGCAAGCTGGGATCGTAGGTATCGCCGTGTTCATATTGATATCGATGTTAATTATCTTTAACACCATCCGGATGGCCATATTTAACCGCCGTGACGAACTGGTGATCATGCGTCTGCTGGGCGCCAGCCCGTGGTTTATCCGCGGCCCGTTCGTGGTCGAGACTATGCTTTATGGAGTGGTAGCGGCCGGTATATCTTTGGTGATATGCTCGTCGCTGTTCGCAGTGGCCAGCTCAACCTTGCAGGCCAGCAGCCTGGGTCTGCTAGACATCAGCTATTCCAGCCATTACTTTAAGCAGCACCTGGTCCTGATATTGCTGGTCCAAGTAGGCATTGGTATAATAATAGGGGCCGCATCGTCCATCGTTGCCACGCGGCGCTATCTAAAACTCAACCGCTAATAAAAATTGATTAAAAGATAAGTCTCCGATAAGGTCAAAGGGGTGGGGGCTGTGGATAAGTTTGGTTGCAATACTAGAGGATATGCTATGATTAAAGTGTTCATGTTAAAACAAAAACTAAAAATTAGACTTTATAGTAAGCGGCTTGGTTTATTTGTGATGACAGCTGCGCTGCTTTTATCTGCCGGAATTTATAGCGGCCTGGTTAGAGCCGACCAATTTGACCAGCAAATCCAGGATTTACAGCAGCAAAATGTATCTAATAAGCAGGCTTCTGACGCTTTGGCCGCCCAGGCCACCAGCTACCAAGATGCTGTCGACAAACTTGCCAGCCAAATCAACAGCATCCAACAGGCGATTGTGGCGACCCAAAAGCAAAGCGATGATCTGCAAAAGCAGATTGATGCCGGCCAGATAGAACTTGATCACCAAAAACAGGTGCTAGGCGTCAACATCAAAACCATGTACCTAGAAGGCAAGATTTCTACCTTGGAAATCTTAGCCAGCAGCAAGGATTTGAGTGATTTTGTTGATAAGCAACAATACCGCAATGCCGTACAAAGCAAGGTTAAGACTTCGGTGGATAAAATCACTGAGCTAAAAGACAAACTTCAACAACAGCAACAACAATTGCAGGTCTACATCAAAGAGCAACAAGCCCAGCAGGACCAGCTGGCGGCCGATGAGGCGCACCAGAGCCAGCTACTAGCCTATACCGAGGGGCAAAAGGCTGCCTACGATCAGCAAATAAAATCAAACCAATCAAAGATTGCTGACTTGCGTAAGCAGCAGGCCATTCTTAACTCTCGCTACAATATCGGCGCGCCACTGGCCGGTGACCCCAATCACGGCGGTTATCCGTCTCTGTGGAGCAGCGCTCCGCAAGACAGTATGCTGGACT
>JACRBB010000017.1 GCA_016234585.1 Candidatus Saccharimonadota bacterium | reverse complement strand
TGTACATATGGGTACATTGAACGCGTACCGGAAGCGACAACCTGATTTAAGGCCAAAAGTCCAGTCGATGTTTTTGGCTTAGCCAAAAGGCGGAGCTGGGCGGTGCAGTGACCGCAACATAAAGAGCCTCCAGAGGGGGTGGGCACCGCTGGAGGCTCATTACACCCTTCAACCCACCTTAAGCGAAGCGAGCGGAGTCTCTAAACAAAGAGTACGTCCGAGCCAGTTCAAAAATGAACAATCCGCCAGCCGGCGGACTCACTCACCCACGTTGAACGGGGGTTTGTCCGGTTGCAGAAAAACTACGACCGAACTAGGTTAAAGGGGTTAGTATGTCTAAGAGTTCCCGTGCCTTTTAGCTATTTTTTAGCCTCAAGCATTTGCTATAGGATGCGCCTGCTAACTATACTAAAACGTAGTTAAAAGGCACGGGTGCTAACTGGTAAGTGGAGGGTACAACTTGTAAGCCAGCTAGTAATCTCTCAAACAATCTAACTTTGTCCGCTAATAAGCGGAGTTAGAAATGGGGGGGTATAAGGTGCGGCAAGTACCATATTGGTACTTACGGATTGCAATTTTAGCAAATAAGTGACATAAAGTCAATACCTTCTAATGAATTTGCCTGATGTCAAGACCCTTACGCTTAACGACACTGGTTATCCAGAGGTATTGAAATATATCGCTAAGCCTCCCAAGCAACTGTATTTCGAGGGTGAGGCCATCAAAAACTGGATCGGTAAACCAACAGTAGCCGTGGTTGGTAGCCGTCTGACAAGTGCCTATGGCAAACATGTTACAGAGCGACTTGTCAGTAAGTTAGCAGAGGTCGGAGTAGTAATAATAAGTGGCCTGGCACTAGGCATGGACTCTATAGCCCACAATGCTTGTTTAAGAGCCGGCGGGCAAACCGTAGCCGTGCTACCCACGCCACTAAATAGGATCTATCCAGCCTCTCATTATAATTTAGCACGGAGGATACTGGACCAAAGCGGTACACTCATTAGCGAATACCCGCTTGGAGCAAATGTTTACAAGATCAATTTTATCGCCCGCAACAGAATAGTCAGCGGGCTAGCTGATGTACTACTTATAACAGAGGCAGCATTTAATAGCGGAACTATGCATACCGCTCGCTTCGCGCTCGACCAGGGCAAGACAGTTATGGCGGTCCCAGGCAATATTACCAGCCCGGGCTCCGAGGGCTGCAATAACCTTATAAAAAGCGGTGCCATCCCGGTTACAGATGCGTCTGATGTGCTCTTTGCCTTAGGCGTTAAGATACAATCAGCACCTAAAGCTTTAAGATTCGAAGGTAGCCCAAAGCAAAAAGCCCTATTGAAACTGATAGCTAACGGCATCAGCTCTCAGGAAGATTTAGCATTAGCCAGCAAACTAGATGCACCAACAGTAACCAGTATTTTAACAACGCTCGAGATAGCCGGTGTAGCCAGAAGTTTGGGCGCCGGTAATTGGGTACTTGCTTAAGCGGCCTTAGCTCTTTACACTGAACGTCTGAATATATGGCAAAGAACCTAGTAATCGTTGAAAGTCCGACCAAGGCCAAAATCCTTACCAGGTATCTGGACAAGGATTACGAAATAAAAAGCAGCTTTGGGCACATCCGCGACCTGCCTAAAAAAGGCGGTATTGGTGTTGACGTAGCCAAAAATTTTGAACCCACCTACGAGGTCAGCCCGGACAAAACGGCAATAGTGAAAGAACTTAAAAAAGCTGCCAAAAGCAAAACCGTCTGGCTGGCCAGCGACCCCGACCGCGAAGGCGAAGCGATAGCCTGGCACATTGCCCAGATATTGGGATTGGATCCAACTAAAGTTAAGCGTATCGTTTTTCACGAAATCACCAAGCCGGCCATATTAGAGGCCGTCGCCCACCCCCGGACCATAGATATGAAACTGGTCGATGCCCAGCAGGCCAGGCGAATCCTGGACCGTTTGGTCGGCTATGAGCTCAGCCCGGTGCTTTGGAAAAAGGTCAGAGCCGGTTTAAGCGCCGGAAGAGTCCAGAGCGTAGCCGTCAAGCTGATAGTTGAGCGGGAGCGTGAAATCAGAGCCCACAAGGCCGAAAGTTCCTTCAAAGTATCAGCGGTATTTGAGGCTGGAAAAGGTGAGTTACCGGCCGAGTTAACCAGTAAGATAAAAACCGTCGACACAACCGAAAATTTTTTAAACGGTATCGCCAAGGCCAAATTTACAGTTGCCTCGGTCGATCAAAAACCCGGAACTCGCTCGCCAGGAGCACCGTTCACTACCAGCACCTTGCAACAGGAAGCCTCCCGAAAACTCGGTTACAGCGTCAGGCAAACCATGACCCTGGCCCAGAAGTTGTACGAACATGGCCACATAACCTACATGCGCACCGATAGCACAAACCTATCACCGATAGCTATCGACGCCGCTAAGAAATATATCGTTGATAAGTACGGCGAAAAATATAGCCAGGTCAGGCAATATAAGACCAAAAGCAAATCGGCCCAGGAGGCCCATGAGGCCATCAGGCCTACGCATGCCGATAAAGAAAGCGCCGGAGCTGACCCCCAACAGATTAAGTTATATAAACTCATCTGGCGCCGAGCCATAGCCAGCCAGATGGCCCCGGCAGCGGTTGAAAAAACCGAGGTACTGATTGATGTCAGTGGTAAAAAAGAACAGTTTTTGGCTAGTGGTGAAGTACTAACTTTTGATGGCTTCTTTAAGGTCTACGGAGGCGGTAAGGACGATAGTATCCTGCCAGCCGTGACCAAAGGCCAAAGCCTAAAGCTAAACGCTTTAACAGCGCTCCAGACCTTTACTAAGCCAGGAGCCCGTTACGGTGAGGCCAGCCTGGTTAAAAAACTGGAAGAACTGGGCATCGGCCGGCCGAGTACCTACGCCCCGACCATCAGCACCATCCAAACCAGGGAGTACGTGGAGAAAAAAGATCTGGACGGCCAGGTCAGGGATGTCATAGAGCTCAGCCTCAAAAACGGCAAGATTGTCCGGGCTACTCAGACTGTGACCGTCGGAGCCGATCGGGCTAAGCTGGTACCGACACCTTTGGCGGAAATCGTCACCGATTTTTTGGCCAAGTACTTCGCCGACATCATTGATTATGACTTTACCGCCAAAGCGGAAGACGAATTTGATGATATCGCCGATGGCAAAATCAGTTGGCAAAACATGTTAAAACAATTCTACGGACACTTCCACCCCCTAGTTGAGAAATCCGGAGATGCCACCCGGGCTGAAACTTCCCAGGCTAGAAAACTCGGCAAAGACCCTAAAACCGGTAATCCGGTTATAGTCAGATTCGGCCGCTACGGGCCGATGTTGCAGCTTGGCGAGTCACCGGACAGCAAAGACAAAGAAGCACCAAAGCCACGTTTCGCGCCGCTGCCAAAGGGCATAGAGATGGACAATGTGACACTGGAACAAGCTCTGCCGATGTTTGAGCTACCTCGCGTAGTCGGTAAAACTAGCGACGGGCAGGAAATTACAGCCGATATCGGCCGCTTTGGTCCATATGTAAAAGTCGACAAGCAGTTTTTTAGCATCAAAGACCACGACCCGATGAAAATTACAGAGGCTGAGGCCAAAAAAGTTATAGCCGAGAAAGAAAAAGCCGCTCGCGAGCGGGTAATCGCTGATTTTGGCAAATTACAAATTCTCCGTGGTCCGTACGGCCCCTACGTTACCGACGGCAAAAAGAACGCCCGCATACCAAAAACCGAAGACCCAACCAAGTTAACAGAGAAAGCCAGCCAGAAATTACTTGACGAAGCGCCTGCAAACAAAGGTCGCGGACGTCGAAGATTCCCGGCTAAGCAAGTTTAATTCTCATACTTATCCACAATTTTTAAGATAAGCAAAATGTTTTGTGGCAAAATATACATAACCGGATTGTGCAGACGCGTCTAATTAGTGATAAAATATGTGTGATTATATAAATTAATGAAAAATGTTTGACTTTTAAAAGTTTAAGTTATATAATTGCATAAGCAAATACCGTAAATCAGTAATTAACAGAGAAGAGAAGAGAGGGAAGAGGCAGCCGCCAAGCAAGAACTTG
>JACRBB010000016.1 GCA_016234585.1 Candidatus Saccharimonadota bacterium | reverse complement strand
TAGCTTAAGCTTAAAGTCTTTAGTAATATACTTTTGAAAAGCTAGGCGCCGACTGGTCGAACGGCCTGATCCTGCAACTGAAAAATCATCTGGCTTATCTTCCAATTACCATTGGTGGTCTTAATCAGAATGTACTCTATTGTTCCGCGGATTGTCCAGGCGTAACGGTCACCGCGGTCAGCCACATAATGCACGTGCTCAACGGCAGTAGTCACCTTAGCTCTTTTGCTGTTGAGCATCCGAACAGCCAGGCGCTTTATAAAGTGCCGTGTAGCGTAAAAATAACTGCCTATCTCTTTGCGCCAGCTTTCAATCAGCCGGTGCTTAGGTATGATGGCCGGCATTTCGCCGCTTAGGGATTTATTATCAATGAATGGTCGTTTAACAAAATAATGCTCCAAGCGCTCCCATTGCTTCATGTCTTGTAAAAGGGATACGTTGGTCACGATGTCTTTTATCTGTTCTTTGTCGGTCATAACTGGCTCCTTTCAGCGAGAGTTTGTTACTGTCCATTTTTAGCGTAATAGCTGTAGCTTAGAACTAGCTGAACGCGTTTTTTTGAGGCTTTGGAATCAGCTCCCTTGCCTACTTATATTTTATCACGCACAAAAATTCATAATGTTTGAGGTGGGTAATCCACCTAGCTGTCCAGACTCACTCTCGGTTGGCTGTCGAAGTTTACTTTTTTGGCAGTAGCTGGAAGGCGTAGCCACCGGTATTTTCAGTTGTTTTTCCACAGCCAAGATCATGTAAAAATTGTTTCATCTCATCAGCTATACGTCGGGCGTCTTCCGAAGTAGATTTACCTTTATGTTCTATTTCCACAAAATCACCTAAATTTTTGACGCGGTCTACCGCGATCTCGTAATCCTGGTAATGCCATGTGCGCCGGAGCTTGTCCACTACCACGATTTGCTTAAAGTTTAGGCTGGCAAAGATTTGCCGGATAGCTCTTGGGTCGTCCACACCAGATTCGTATTCATCACAGTAAGCCGCGTTGCCGGGGCCGTCGTGATGCCAGTGCTTATAATTAACTGAGGCCTTGCCACCCTCGTTACGAAGCCTTAGCCATTCTATAACTGGTCGCACATCCAGAAAACTTGGTGACGTGAGTGAAAAATACTCATCTACTTGATGCTTTTCTCCAGTAAATTTAGCTTTGGCTTCCAAGAAATTAAGCAATGGCTTAATATGCTCAACTGCTACTTGTATCTCAATTTCTATATCACTTTTTGCCATTGTCTTGCTCCTTCTCCTAACTAAAAAGCTCGGAGTTATCTGAATTGGCGGAGAGGGAGGGATTTGAACCCTCGATGGAGTTGCCCCCATACCGCCTTTCCAAGGCGGCGCACTAGGCCACTATGCGACCTCTCCTTACCCGGATATTTTAACAGATTAAGTCTTAGGGATTTTTTACAACCTTTTATATCTTGTGCAACATCTTGATATCAGCGTACACTAAAGGTACGAGACTTATTAAACGGACGGTGTTACTGGGTTACTGAGGGGTGTGGAGCCTCTTTTTTAATACAAAAATATTAGTACTGATAAACAGCGGGGTTTATTAAAAATCATGAACGGCGAATCAAGAATTATAACTCCGAGGGGTATTGCCTAGATGGCGCTGATTGAGCTGAAAGAAGTGTCCAAGCTATACGGCTTTGGCGATGCCACGGTTTTGGCCCTGGACGAGGTTGTTCTGTCCATAGAAAAGGGCGAGTTTGTGGCGGTTATGGGACCTTCTGGCAGCGGTAAAACGACCTTAATGAACGTTATTGGGCTACTGGACAGGCCAACCCACGGCAGTTACCTGTTGGATGGGCGGAACGTCGCCAGGCGTCGTCCCAACCAGCAAGCCAGAGTCCGCCGGGACCGTATTGGCTTTGTTTTTCAATCTTATAACCTGCTAGCCCGCCTCAGCGTTTTAGAAAACGTTGCCCTGCCACTGGCCTACAAAGGCATGACACCAGTCCGGCGCCAAAAAAGAGCCAGCGACATCCTGGAACTTGTAGGCCTGCGCGACCGCGAATACTTTATGCCCCGCCAACTATCCGGCGGACAGGCTCAGCGGGTGGCAATCGCCCGAGCGTTAATAAATAAACCCAGCATTATCATTGCCGACGAACCAACCGGAAATCTAGACAGCACTGACAGTAAGGTCGTGATGGAACTGCTGGCTGATATCCACCGCCAAGGCAACACCATCTTGCTGGTTACCCATAACCCCGAACTCACCCGTTACGCCAACCGTGTCATTTATATGCATGACGGCATGATTGTTGGCGACGAACAAACTGCCATCGGCAATATGGCCAAAGGCGCCCGGCGGACCCATTACCAAAAACGTAAAGTGACCGACGATGATATTGCCGAAGGTGTATCGGCCCTGATGCGCGACGTTCCTGGTAAAGAACTATCGGCTAAAGCCCGTAAACCTAGGCCCCGTGCTAAGCATAAAAAACGCTCCGCAAAGCGGCTCGCCAGCCACCGCCTAAAGGCGGGGTCCCGCCAGAGGCGGGAAAAGACCAGGAAGTAGTTATGTGGAGCGGTAACTTTAAAGGCGCCATTGGCAGCTTACGCGCTAACAAAGGACGTAGCCTACTGACTATGCTGGGGATTATCATCGGCATTAGCTCGGTGGTCACCGTGGTGAGTTTGGGCGAAGGTCTAAAAAGCCAGGTCACAGGCCAGATTAACCAACTCGGCAGCAACGTCATAACCATACGTTCGGGCAAGCTGGTCGGTAACGGGAGCGGTATAAGCGGCATTAACCTTTTGGCGTTCCTAAGTACCAGCACCTTAACTGACAAGGACGTGCAAGCTATCAGCAAACTACCGTCTGTCAACAGTGTTGTCCCGCTGGATTTCGTTGGCAGCAGCGCCAGTTCCGACAAGCGCCAGCTGGATAATATTTTCGTGGTGGGAACCAGCAGCAAAATGGCCGATTTACTCCACAAAAAAGTGGCTTACGGCAGTTTTTTTGAAAGCGACGATAGCACCAATAAAGTGGTCATCGGCTCATCCATCGCCGAGGAGCTGTTTGGGGAGCTTAACCCGGTTGGACATTCCCTGAAGGTATCTGGCGCCACATTTGTGGTACAGGGAGTTTTGGAGCCATCCTCAGGTGGTCTGCTGTCGGTGGCCCAGACCGACTTTAACTCCGCGGTGTTCATGCCGCTAAAAAATGCCCGCAGCCTGACCAACGGCCGCACCAACATCCTGCAAATATTGGCTAAAAGTAACAGCGACCAGCTGGATATCGCCGTCAATGATATTTTTGCCGCTCTTCAAAAAACACACGACGGCCAAACTGATTTTACAGTCTTAAAACAATATGAGCTGCTTGGGATTGCCGGAAATATCGTTAATACCATAACCCGTTTCATATCTGGTATAGCCGCCATTTCGCTGCTGGTTGGCGGGATTGGAATCATGGACATAATGTTGGTCAGCGTTAGCGAACGAACCCGCGAAATCGGTGTCCGAAAGGCCATCGGCGCCACTAACCGCCAAATCTTAAATCAGTTTCTAATTGAGGGTCTGGCCCTGACTTTGGGCGGCGGGATAATTGGGGTCATTGTGTCCTTGATTATCAACGGCCTGCTGCGGATATACACCAGCCTACAGCCGGCAGTCACCATACAAATATTCGTCATCGCTGTCGGAGTTTCTATGGCAGTTGGGATTATCTTTAGCGTTACCCCGGCTCTTAAAGCCGCCCGCAAAAACCCCATAGACGCGCTTAGGAACGAATAGCGCTGATTACTTGAGTTCTGTTTTGAGTTTTTCTATTAAATCTACAGGCGTCGGGTTAACGCCGTTAGCTAACGCCAAATAAATACTCACAAAGTCGCCAAGAGCCACAACCCACATCAGATCTTCGAGTTGATTAACACCTTTGGGTATATCCACTACGACTGGAGATGAGCGTCTTCCTGATAGCAGACGATCACTGACCTCAAAACGTTTTTGAATCTGTGGATGGTCGTGCTGGCTCCTAAGTTCCACGATGGCGTAAGGTTTTTGAACGGGATGGCTGGTCCAGCCTATGAACTCGTTGTGGCTAAACTCCGGATACTGGTTGCACCAAGCAACATTCTTAGCGTTTTCATTGATACTTATTTTCCATTTATAGGCTCCCGGAAACATTTTTGGGCTACTGTAGATAACTACTGATTTACCAGCCAGTTCAAGCGCGATCCGCTTGGCTAAGTTCTCTTTGGAGGCTACATCGGGGCGCCATGATTCCACGACTTTTTTAACTATCATAGCCCCCTGCTCTACCCGGCCGCTCAAGCCCTTAACCAAGCCTGCTCTTTCAAATAGTTGCGCCAAAGCGGAATATTGGTAGCCGAAGGTAAAGCGCGGTTGATAGCCTCCCGGTAGGCTAACCAGTGTAAGATCCTGCTCTTTCGCAATTTTTTGCAGTTTTCCGCCGGAGCTAACGAAAACGATGCGCGGACGTTTTGACTCTGGCAAACTCAAAGCCTGACTGGCGATTGATAAGGTTTCTTCGGTGTTTCCGGAATAGCTGGAGCAAACCAGCAAGTAAGATTCGTCAACGTGTTTAGGTAAATCATAATCCCGAACTACCTCAAAAGCTACGTCAAGTCCGGGAACAGCCGCCAAAGCGGTAGCTGCCAATGCCGAACCGCCCATGCCAGCTACCATAACAGCTTTAGGCTGCCAGCCGTCATCGGGCCAATCGATATCAAATTTATGGGTGTATTGGCGCCATTGTTTTTCGGCAATGCCCAGTGCATCCTGGCCGTCGCGTTGATGGATGTACTTCAAATCGTCAAGCATAACCTTGTTTTGTCTCCTTATTTGTCTATAATTGTAAATGATTACACTAAATACGACTATTAAACAGGGGGTGGAATGTTCGGTCTAGGCGACAACAACCAAGTAAACGACAATCAGCAATCGGGCTCGGCAACAACGCCACAGACAAGCAGCCCCGCGTCGACCATAGGTGCCGCCCGAGCTTCTTATCCACCGACCCCCGTTACGCCACCAGTTAGTGAGGCTTCGGCTCCAACTCTACCCGTGGCGAATATGCCCTTGGAGGCAAAGCCCTCAGTAGCAGATACCGGTACAACAAACCAAACGCCAACCACCTCAGACGAAGGTATCAACGGTGTCCACTTAGAAAACGCCTACATCCCCGCCGACCCGCCAACCATGAGCACTCCAGATAACGACTCGGCAAAACCCACCGCTTCTTCCCTGTTGCAAGACAACACCCAGGACGACGGTTTGCTAAAGCTCAAACAGCAAGCCCTGCAAAGCCTGGCGCCACTAGTAGACCAGTTAGACCAATCACCTGAAGAAAAGTTCAAAACTACGATGATGCTTATACAAGCTTCGGACAATGCCGAGTTGGTTCACGAGGCTTACGAGGCTGCCAACAAAATAGAAGATGAAAAGGCCCGTGCGCGAGCTTTGCTGGATGTAGTTAACGAAATAAATTACTTCACCCAACACCACGAAGAAGAATCAGCTTAGTTAGCAACTATCAATCGTCACCGGTTTTAGGCAAAGTAGAAGATGAGCTATTTGGACTCGGGGTAGGCGCGGGAGCCGGAGCAGAACCGTTGCTGCTAGGTGAACCCGTGCTCTGTCCGGCGGATTCCTTGGACGCGGCTGCAGGTTCGGGTGTCTTTTTTACCTGGGTTGGGGTTGACTTAGAGCTCGGCTCGGTATTAGACACTTTGCGGTAGGCCCAGCGCCCCGCAAAAACAACGCCGGTAGCAACAATTAAAGCCAACAAAAAATAGACCAAAAGAATCGGCCAATGCCGCCCCTCTTTCTTATGGAGTTCGTAAGGTATCGGTTGGGGCGCCGCCTGAGGTGGCTTTGAAGCCTCTTCGGTCGGTTTGTCCTCACGATTATTAGGAGGATTACTAGGAGGACTCAGATCTAAGATTCCCTCTGCCATATATCTTAATTATACCCCTCCGAATGACCTAAACATAAAGCCCACGCTTAAATAATTGTTATCGAAATATAAAATCTTCCGGATTTATTCCGGAAGTTTTTATCCACTTGGGAGGAGAGCAGTCCCGACTAGTCGGGACGATGAGAGGAGGAGTCACCTCCTCTCATTTGTCTACATCATGCCCATGCCACCGCCCATGTCGGGCATGGCTGGCGCTGCAGCTGCTTTTTCTGGCACTTCCACGACCAAGGCGCCCATGGTAATGGCCGTACCTGCCACCGAAACGGCGTTTTGGACGGCTTCTTTAACTACCCTTGCAGGGTCAACAATACCAGCCGATTTGACATCCACTATCTTTCCAGTATTGACATCCACACCTTGCCCTACTTTTTTCATGACAGTATCAAGCAAACCTTGGCTGTTATATCCAGCATTTGCCATCAGTAGCAAGAATGGCTGTAGTAGAGCCCTTGCGAGGATGTCTGCACCTGGGTCACCTGTAATAGCAGTATTTCCGCTACCCGAGGTCACAGAAAGAAGAGTTTCCATATCTTTCCCTTGGGTGCGTTCTCCAACCAGATATTTCCCTAACTCAATCAGTGTTACTCCACCACCGGGTACAATACCCTCGTCCAAAGCGGCTTTTACAGCAGCCACGGCGTCATCAACCCTGAATTTCTTTTCCTCGATTTCGGTCTCGGTGGCGCCACCAACTTTAATGACGGCTACCTTGCCAGACAATGCGGCGCGGCGTTTTTCCAGGTTTTCTTTGTCATATTCAGAAGTCGCGCTGTCAATCTGTTTGTTGATTTGGTTAATGCGGGCCTTAAGCTCAACGGCTGAGCCAGCACCTTCAATAATCGTAGTTTCGTCTTTGGTAACGATTACCTTGCGGGCAGTGCCAATCATACTCAGCTCGGCGTTCTCGAAGGTGTAACCGCGGTCTTCGGTAATCACATCACCACCAGTTAAGATAGCGATGTCTTCCAGGACTTCCTTACGGCGGTCACCAAAAGCCGGAGCTTTAACAGCTACGGTGTTAAACACACCCTTTAGGCGATTAAGAATTAATGTTCCCAGTGCTTCGCCTTCAACATCGTCAGCAATAATAACCAGGTCTTTTTTACCGGCTTGAGCCAATTTCTCTAACATTGGCAGGAACTCTTGCACCGAGCTGATTTTTTGGTCGGTAATCAAAATAGCCGGTTTGTCGTAAACGGCTTCCATACGGGCAGTGTCGGTAACCATGTACGGGCTTACGTAGCCGCGGTCCATGGTAAAACCTTCTACAACTTCGCTTTACAGCGCCAAGCCCTGGCCTTCTTCTACGGTAACAACTCCGTCTTTGCCAACTTTATCCATAACTTCGGCAATTAGGTCGCCAATCTCTTTATCGCCGGCGCTGATGGTAGCGACTTCCGCCACCCGGGATTTTTTACCAGATATAGATTCGCTCATGCCGCCCAGCTTGGACAAAACATCGTGGGCAGCCGCCTCCAAGCCCTTGCGAAGTAGCATTGGGTTGTGGCCAGCAGCAATCAGCTTATTAGCCTCGTTTAAGATGTGGTAAGTCAAAACCGTAACGGTGGTTGTTCCGTCACCGGCTACGTCGTTCATCTTGCTGGCAGCCTGTTTTATAAGCTCGGCGCCTACTTTGTAGCCCAAAGTTTCATCATCCACATCCCCAAGCTCAACGCCCTTGGCAACGGTTACTCCGTCGTGCGTGACGGTTGGGTTGCCATAGCTTTTGCTAATCACCACGTTGCGTCCCTTTGGGCCCATAGTGGTCTTTACGGCGTCATAAAGCACCTGTGCTCCGCCCAAAACTCGGCGGCGGGCATCATCATCATAAAATACTTTTTTACTCATTTATTCCTCCTACTTAACGGTAGCTAATATGTCTTCTTCTTTAACAAGGACGTACTCGGTGCCATCCAATTTGATGTCGGTAGTGCTGTAGCTTTTATAAACAATCCGGTCACCAACTTTGATTTCCTTAACTTTAGCGCCAACTTTTAGCACTTTAGCCACTTTGGGCTTTTCGGCTGCCTTATCCGGTAAGTAGAGGCCGCTTGCTGTTTTAGTAACAGCTTCTTCTTGTTCGGCCACCACCCAATCAGCCAATGGTTGCAGTTTTGCTGCCATTTTAACTCCTCCTGTTTAACTTGTAGCCCCAGCTTTTTACTGAGGTCGCTAGCACTCATAATACCCGAGTGCCAAAATGTCTGTCAAGCAAAAAAGGCTATTAGAATTGACTTTTAAAGCCATTGTGGTTAAGATTGTCCAATCCAGTTAACCCCTGGTGTCCATTGTCTACGAAAGGCTAGCTCTAAGTGTCCGAACAGCCTCAGTTTCGCAACCTGACATTCGAACGCCGTACCCGAAACGGGATGACGGTGGTTCTCGTGTCGCGGCGCGCACTCGACGACCTGGTCTGGGACAACTCGATGGTGACCAACCTCACCAAGCACCTCCTGCATGACCACAGGGTCAGGTCCGTGGTCCCGAAGAACGACCTCACCACCGCGGTCCCGCCGCACTTCCACACCCGCGGGGTCCTCGGAGTCCGCTACCAGCCGAACGTCAGCCCCCGCGAGGCCATGCGCCTGGCCGAGGAGGCACTCACGGCGTTCTGCGACAACTACCAGACCGTGGAGGTCACCGTCCCCGACGGCTACCAGACCGTCGAGCAGGGCGGCCGGACCAGGGAGCGAACCGTGCGTAGGCGGCCCAGCATGCACAGGCCGTCGAACCATGTGACGGCCTAGATCGAGCTCGATGGGGGGGTCCGGACGGCGCGTTTCGTCCGGGCCCGCCAGGGGTAATTTACGCAAGGATGCGTAGGTGTTTTTGGCAGTGATGCCAGCTGGATTTTATGAGCCGCAGCCCTACCCGGGCCTGCGGCTTTTCACCTTTTTAAGCCCAGATAGTTGTTATAATCTAGCAAGATGCCCACAAATATAAACAACTTGAACAAAACCGTATTAATGTCTGGCGCCGACTACTTCAGTGACCAGCAAGCCATCAATGTCTACTACAATCAGAAAAATCCCATAGATATAGCCAAGGCTAAGGATGAGCATGCTGCCATCAAAAACGCGCTGGAGCAAGCTGGTGTAAAAGTTATAAAAGTCGACCCGCCAGCCGGTTGCCAAGATGGCGTCTATACCGCCAACTGGGCGTTGGTCCGCGGCAGCAAAGCTGTTCTTTCCAGTTTACCCAGCGCTCGAAAAAACGAAGAGTCATACGCCGAGAAGGTGTTACGTAATTTAGGCAAAGAAGTGGTCCGAATACCCGGCGACGTACACTTTAGCGGCCAAGGCGACGCCCTGCCCTGTGGCAACTACCTCCTTGCCGGCTCCGGGTACCGGACTGATGTAAAGGCTCACCAATTTATTGCCCAGCAACTTGGTTACGAAGTAATAACCCTGCAAGCGATCCCCAAACGCGGTTTTTTTGGCCACGGCAAATCAGTCATCAATAAAGACTCCGGCTGGCCCGACAGTTTTTTCTACGATATAGACCTGGCCATCGCGGTTTTGCGCCCAGACCTCATCGCTTGGTGCCCAAAAGCTTTTGTGCCGTCCAGCCGGGCCAAGATTCGCGCTCTGCCTGGCATAGAGAAAATCGAAGCTTCATATAAAGAGGCGACCAAAGGTTTTGCCTGCAACCTAGTTTCTACCGGGGAAACAGTGATAATGAGCGCCACAGCGCCTAAGCTAAAGGCTGCCATAGAGTCCAAAGGGCTTAAAACTGTCACGATTGAAGCCAAAGAGCTTGGCAAAGGCGGCGGCTACATCCGCTGCTGCACCCTGACCCTAGATAACGAGTAGTCCGTAAGCTGTACCCAACTCGTCTTTTATGCTATACTAGAAAATAATTATGTCAGATTATCAACCCCGTGAACCAAAGCGCGAACCTGGTAGCATGCCGCCAGAAGAAAGTGTTCCTGCAAGAGATTTATTTCTTGACCCTGGAACTATGGCTGACGTACTTGGAGCATTACGAGCTGTTGCTCACGATGAACAGCTATCTATTATCGTCGGTGGAGAGGTAGACCCTACATCCGATAACCTTGGCCCTATAGCTCAAGAAATGCTCAAACTGATCAGCGAAGGTGATCAAGAAACAGTATTGCGTATAGCAGAGATGGAAAGACATCAAGGAAGGCTAGAAATGCTGTCTATCGCCTTCAAAGCAGTAGTAGCGCTAGCCCGAACATCAGAAGAGTAGGTCGCGTCCTTACGTTGACAAACGTACCTTATTGTGCTAACATGTTATTACATTCGTAAAAACAAAAAGGAATAAAAAAATGCCAGAGCAAATCGATGCTGCAAGAGATCAAATGCGCGCTAGTAAAGAGGGGCTTAACGGCGTCGACGAGCTAGCACGTGAGCAAGCTGCGAGCGGCGCTCCCCTAACACCCGAGGATCGAGCAGTTCTAGATGAGTGGAAGAAGGAACATGAAGGATCATATCTAGAAGCAGCTCGTACAATTGATAACGAAAGACGTTTAGAGGCACTTGGGAGAATAGGCACAGGAGAAGGAGTTTTTACGCTCGACAAGAGCGGGAACCGTACGCCGCTGCCTGAACACGCCGAAGAAGTAAGAAGCAGACGTCCCTAACTAGCTACAGTCTTATTCCAAAAACACCATCTTTTATCAGATGGTGTTTTAAGTACTAAGTTGAGAAGAGGAAGAAAAGCCAAGCGGGAGCGGGGTTATGTTACCCCGCTCCGCTCGGTTGGCTGTGCTTAGGGCCTGATCGCGTAGATGGCGATGGCCAGAAGGGTGTCCAGTGCACCCGACGAGGCATCGAGCCTCATCTCGGTGTCGGACACACCTCGGTAGAGCTCCTTGCCACCATCGAGCCAGTTCAGTACATCCTGAACGGCTCGGCGATAACGGGGCTTCAACGACTTGATCCGGCCAGGAGTCGACTGCCTGAGGTCAGCGAACAGCTGCTCTCTGCTCTCCTGATCGATCCTGGAGAGGATCTCGCCGATCTCGAGGAGAACTTCCAGATCTTCGAATGGGACAACCGCGTTGCCCCCCTCGATCATGGCGAGGACCGCGGGGTCATCGGGACGGAAGCCGTCCGGAAAGAACTCCCACAGCCCGAGAAGATCCCCAAGCGTTGTGAGCTCTTCATCGACCATCTGTACTGCATTGGGCACTACACTAGTGGCCATTCGGGCCTCCTCATTCCGTGGGCGAGTAGCCATTGTGGCCACTTCAGTTTACCCGGGGTAAGATCACTACAGTTATAATTTAACTGCACTGAACTTACCCCAGGTTAAGCTTTTCTTCCTCTTTATTAAAAAACGAGCCCGAACCATAAACGGTTCAGACCCTCATATAATATTTTAATACTTTTATATTGAATTGTCAATTAAGTCCTGGGGTTTATATACTATTTTATACAAAACTCAAATCTTAATGTGGGGTTTTGAGAAGAGAAAGCAGCTCGGGCGGGGTCATTTCGGACCCCGCCCTTGCTTGGTTCAGCTGCTGGACACGCCGTGACGCCGCCGCTGGCGTCTCTTGGCGTTGCGGGTCTTGCCGCCGTCGATGCCCTGCGCACTGGGCTGGCTGGCACCTGTGGAGGAGCCACGCATCCGCTCGCGGATCATGCGATCCCGCTCGGACCTCTCCCCCCTTTTTCCGTTGAGCCCCTTCTTGGGGGGGTGGGGGCCAGGGGTGTTGACCTTGTCCTGCTTGGTGCGCTCCTTGGCGAGCTTCGAGCGGCAGTAGTTGAAGTGCAGCTCGAGCTCGCGGTTGTGGTCGGGCTCGACCGGGTTGAGCAGGAAGCGGTGGAGCTGGCAGCTCTTGATGAGCTTCTCGCCAAACTCGTCGACGATCGCCTGGCGCATGGCCTCGAGGCTGTCAGGCGCGCTTTCGTTCTGCTGGATGACTTCGATCTCGCCGGCCAGCACCTTGCGGCAGTAGCCGAATCGCTGCTCCAGCGAGCGGTTGTGACCGGGCTGGACCTCCTTGAGGAGTTCCACCAGGCCGAGAGCCGTGATGGCCTCCTCACCGTAGCCGTCGATGAGCTCCTCGCGGAGCTCGTTCAGCCGCTCGACCTCGGAGGTGACCTTCTGGTCGATGAGGTCCTTCACCGTCTGGATAAGCTCCAGCAGGTACTGGTACTTCGCGTCGGTGGGCTCCAGGCCGAGTGACGGCATGCCGGCCTCGATCCTGTGCTCGTACATGCCCAGACGTCCCAGGAGCGACGCGTTGAGATGGATACCCATCTCCTTGGCCTGTTCGGCGAGCTTGATGAGCTCCTTGGCCTTCTTGGTCGCGAGCGACTTGTTGGCCGGCTTCGTCCAGTCCCTGGACTCGGCGGAGAGCTCGGTGCTGCCGTCCTGCTCGGCCGACTCGGGAGCCGGCTCGTTGGGAACGGGCTGGAGGTGACGCGGCTTGAAGTTAGGGTCGCCATTGGAGGGCGGC
>JACRBB010000015.1 GCA_016234585.1 Candidatus Saccharimonadota bacterium | reverse complement strand
TGGCAATTCTCACCCCGACCCTCTCGGTGTAAACGAGATGCTCTAGCCAACTGAGCTAATTACCCATACCATCTTTTATACTTTAAGGTTCGAATCTGGACTCGACCCAAAAGTTTCCGCAAGCAGAACTTTTCGGCATGCCTCGCCACGGGCAATAATTTGCGCCGGGGCTCCGGCCTTGCGAACTGCCGTCTGGCAATTCTCACCCCGACCCTCTCGGTGTAAACGAGATGCTCTAGCCAACTGAGCTAAGCGCCCTAATTTTAAGCTGGCCCTTCGACTTCACCCAGGATCATTCGCCTCAAAATATGGTTTACCATGAGTGAACACAAAGTGAGTCGAATGGTGGGCGAAAGAGGACTTGAACCTCCACAGGGTTTCCCCCACTACCACCTCAAGGTAGCGCGTCTACCAATTCCGCCATCCGCCCGAATGTTAAGGACCGCATAATTGTACGATAACAGGGTAAAAAAGGCAACGTACCGGCTAATGCGGGAGCCAAGTTGATAACTTGCTGTTAACTCCTGTTTTAGCGTATAATTCATCTGTTAAACGTGGCTCTTTAGCTCAGTTGGTAGAGCAGAGGCTTGAAGAGCCTTGTGTCCCCAGTTCGAGTCTGGGAGGAGCCACCATAATAAGGTCCTCAGTATTAGCTGGGGATTTTATTATTACCAGTACCCGGTTTCTAGCTTCTGGGCATGTACTGGTGATGATGACCCAGGTTGTAATCCCCGCGCATCAGGTTTTTGACGTCGGCCATACTGGCAGTCTTGACACCTGGGTTAAGGATACCGTGCGGATCAAATATCTTTTTTACTCCGAACATCACGTCGAGCATTTCCGGACTGTATAACCAGGCCATATATGGCGCCCGAACCCGACCGTCGCCGGCGGCAGCTGTGATGCTGCCACCCACCTCGATGGCTGTTTTATAAACCGCGTCAGCTATCTTAAAAAGTTTTTGCCTATCGCCCAGCTGGCCTAAATCCAAAACCGGCTGCATGCGCACCACTCCGTCCCCAGCATGCCCCCACGCCGAGGTCCTCAAGCCAGCGCTTTTATAGATATCGGCAGCTTTGTGCAAAAATTCCACCAGGTTGGCTACCGGCACACAGACGTCTTCGGCTACCGGCACGGACTTGCTTTGACCGTGTGGCTGGGTAAGTATGGTGGTTACGCTCTGACGCAATTTCCATAATTTTTCTTGTTCATCAACGTTGTCGGCTCGCTTAAAGTAACCATTGGCTTTTTCGACGATTTTACCGAGCTGTTTTGCTTTTTTCTTTTGGGCGGCTTCTTTTACATCATCGAATTCAACGAACAAGTGGACAGCGGCTTTAGGATGTTGAAGCACACCTTTTAGTTGATTAGGGTTCACGCTGGCAACCTGCGCCAACGCCGACTTATTGACCATGTCTAAAACACTGGGCTGAAGTTCTAAAACTTTGGGCAAAAGATTATTTAAATCGTTTAGATTATCCAAACTTACCAACGCCGCGGTTGTCACCGGGTTATGGGCTACCACTTCTAAAGTCGCTTCGGTGACTATGCCTAAACTGCCTTGTGAGCCAACAAAAAGTGGGGTTAGATCAAAAATCCCATTTTTCTTTACATCAAAAACATTGTAGCCGGAGCTGTTACGCAACATTTTCAGCCGATTTTTTTCTTGGGTTATTATTTCGGCATTTTCTTCAAGCAAAGTATCCAGGGAGCGGTAGACCTCGCCCTCAAAAGTGGACATGCCAAGCTTGCGGTTAAGTTCGCGCTTGCTTAACGGGCCGGTTTCTATAGCTTCACCATTGGCCAATACAACCCGTAGCCCTTTAATGTAATCGCCGGTAGCGCCGTACTTTACAGTCTTTTCGCCGATAGAGTTGTTGGCTATACCACCGCCGATAGTCGCGTAATTTTGAGAGGCCGGGTAAGGCGGGAAAAACAGTCCGTGGGTGTAAAGAGTTTGCTCTAACTTGTCATAAGTGGCGCCAGGTTCGACTACCATCATCTCCTTTCGCGAGTCTAATGCTAGAATTTTATTCATGTGAGCGGTAAATACCAACATGATGCCGTTACCGAGCGCCGCGCCAGAGGTATCACTGCCTCCGCCGCGAGCGGTTATAGCTATCGGCCGACCACGTTGAGCTAATTGCCAAGCAAATCGGGCAGTTTTTCGCACGTCGCTTTCGTTGCGCGGATAGGCAACAATTGCCGGTGCCATTCGCAAAATACTGGCATCTTGGGAAAAGTGTCTGCGGACCTCAGGGCTAGCGGTAACTTCCCCTAACAGATGTTCCTGTAAATAATGCGCAACCTTACTCACAACTACGAATTCACCCCCTTATTTTTAGCGCAGATAGTATGCATCTTTAACTACACTACATGATACCATGCAGGCGCGCTTGCTAGCCCATGCGCCTCTGGCGTACAATAAACACTCGATTGACAACGAATACCTGCGGACGTGGCGGAATTGGTAGACGCGCTAGCTTCAGGAGTTAGTGAGAGTAATCTCGTGGAGGTTCAAGTCCTCTCGTCCGCACCATTCGACGCGCTGCGCTCGCTCATGGCAAGCCAGCAAGGAGAATGACCCTGAGCACAGTCGAAGGGCCCAGCAAAACAAATCTTAGGAAATCCCAACTTAGCTTCTTACCTTTCCCCAAAAAGCAAAGCTTTTCGGGGACCCCTACTATACTAATTGAGGTTTTGGTGTTGTTGGCGGACCATCCACTCGTTAACGTTATAAAATCGGTCGGCGCTGGTGTTGATGACTTTACGCTGGTAGTTATAAACCGGGCTGCGGGTTATGTATAAAAAATTAGGTTGATAAAGAGCTAAGGCCGGAGCATCTTGAGCCCAGGCGGCTAAGAATGCATGGTATTTAGTGGCCCGCAGGGCTTGGTCGGACCGGGTGCGCCCGGCTTCTAGAGCCTGGTCGGCAGCTGTAGATTTATACTCACTGATATTAAGACGTCCCTGGGAGCTGACGCTAGCCTGCGAACTATGCCAAAAAGCAAAAACGTCTGGGTCAACACCTATGCTAATTCCATGTAGCAAGGCGTCATAGTCGTGACCGGCAATTACCACACTTTGCAAATCATCACCCGAGTAGTAATGCACATTGACTTTTATGCCTAACTTTCCCCACTCTTCCTGCAGGAATTGAGCGGTCCTAGTATATGCCACCGTATCTTGCGAACTTAAAGATATGGTAAGAGGTTGGCCGGCCTTGGAGCGCTGACCGCTGGCATCGCGAGCCCAGCCAGCTTGGTCTAAAAGTTGGTTGGCACTACCTGGGTTATAGGCCATCTGGGTAATGGATGGGTCGTAGCCTAACTGACCTTTTAGTAACGGGCTATCCACTAATTTATTGGCGTACTGTGAAAGGGTAGCTACTTGTTTGCGGTTCACACCGCTAACTAAGGCTTGGCGTACTTTAACATCGTTAAGCGGCGCTCTGGAATTATTAAAAAACGACATAACCGCGGCAGTTTCCGGAGTTGTGTAAACTTCCAGGTTGCTATCGTTGGCCAACTCATCGGGACGGGATTCCAACCCGCTCATGGCGTTAAGTTGTTTATCTTTAAAAGCAGTGATTAGGTGTTTATCGTCACTAAAAGTAGTCACGCTAAAACCATCTAATTTAGGCCTGCCGCCCCAGTAATCTTTGAATGCTGATAGGGCCATGCGCTGCTGCCTATCGGCGTTGCTAACCCCCGTGACTTCAACGAACTTCCACTCGAATGGGCCAGTGCCAATAGGTGATGTGTTAAATGAAGCGCTCCGCAGCTGCTGCGGAGCTATATCTTTGAGTAAGTGTTTGGGAACAATGCCATTGGTAAGCGCATAAGGAAAAGCTGTCAGTTGATTTGGTAGATCAAAAGTTACCGTGTAAGGACCCAGTTTGGTAACAGTTATTCCCTGCCAATTCGTATAAAGCAGCGATTGGGCTTCGATATTCTGGATGGTTTGGTAGGTAAATACTACGTCATCGGCAGTAAACGGTTGCCCATCCTGCCAGGTAATATTCCTCTTTAGGTTGACGGTATATTGCTTGCCGGTTGGGTTAACCTGCCAATCGTGTGCCAGGTTGCCTACCAAAGTATTGTTATTGTCATATCCGAACAAGCCGGAAAATACCAGCCGGCTAATAGCAACGTCGGCTGTGCCTGAAGCATACAAAGGATTAGCATTGGTAAAACTGCCAATCAATCCCTCACTGTACAGCCCTCCTGACGCTGGCTGCAATGTTTGATAGTACGGTGGTAAAGCACGAAGCTGGACGATAGTTGCAGCAAATAGCAGCACAAATAGCAAAACCCACAGGAGAACGAACCTACGGACTGAAATCAGCCGGTCGAAACGGCGAATCAATAGTTTCTCGATCTTTTGGTCAGCTTGCTGGGTCAAGTTAGTGGCTTGGCGTTGATGCCGGAGCGCAACTCGACGCCAACGGCGTTTTGCCACACCACCCGGTATTATTTTAGCCACCTGGTTCTTCACTACAAAAATGTTTCCCTATTGGGCCACGATGCCAATAATAATGCTGGAGGCAAAAATAAAAATGAAAATTATGGTTATCTGGTGAAGGGTTTTGTCAGAGCCCCGGCGGACAGTGTTGACTTCGCCAGATCCGCCCAAGCCGGCGCCTAAACTCGCCCCTCTGGTTTGAATTAAAACTAAGAGTGTGATTAACGCGGCCGTAATGATGGTTATATAGTTCCAGATAGTCATTTTAGTCTTTCCCCGGTATGTCTTTAATAATTTTTGAAACCAACAGGTTTACAACTGCCAGTATAACCCCTGCCACCACAGCCACGCCAAAGTTTTTTACATATAGCGAGTCGTAAAGCCAACTGGCAATCAGCAACACCAGTCCATTAATAACCAGCATAAAAAGCCCCAGGCTAAGGATAATTGCCGGAAACGATATTACCACTAGGATGGGTTTTAAGGCCATGTTCACAAGAGCCAACACTAACCCGGCAACCACTAGTGTAGTGAAATTGTCACCTACATCTAACCGGCTCGAACCCAAAATCGCCATGGCTATCCATAAGCCCAAAGACGAAGCCACCCAACGTAGTAGCAAACTTATAAATAATCGCTGCATTCCAACTCTTATTGTAGCAAATAAACCCCGGCAAGTTCATTGCTAAAGCGGCTTTTTTAAGTAGTCATACAAATGTTTAGCGCGGACTGGACCCAGAACTAGACCAAGTTCGTCTAACGAAGCCAGGCCGACTGCTCTTGCCGAACCAAAAGATCTTATAAGTTTCTTTCGGGTAGCCGGCCCGATTCCCGGCGCTTGGTCCAATATGCTGCTGGTCTGCCGGCCGCGCTTTAAAGTGCTGTGATAACTTACGGCGAATCGGTGCGATTCATCACGTACTCTTTGAAGAAGTTTGGTAATCGGTGAATTAGTGCCCAATGTAACACTCAGATAGTCACCATTCATAGACAGGAATGCACCCAATTTCTGAGCAGTTCCTTCAATTGATTCTAAGCTGACACCAGCTACGCTGCCTGCGTGAACGACTATTTCTTCTTCCCGTTTAGCCAACCCGACCGTTGGCAAGCTTTCATAACCAGCACTATCACGGGCCTGCAGGGCCGAGCTTAATTGTCCTTTACCACCATCAATTAAAATCAATTCTGGTACGCCCCATTTGCTGGTATTTTTTTCACTCAGACGGCGAGATATAACCTCGTTCATATGAGCAAAATCGTCATTACCGGGCAGTTTCATTTTGAACTTTCGGTAGGCGGTTTTATTAGGGACACCACTGATAAATACCACCA
Source organism: Candidatus Saccharimonadota bacterium (assembly GCA_016234585.1). Classification (GTDB taxonomy): domain Bacteria; phylum Patescibacteriota; class Saccharimonadia; order Saccharimonadales; family UBA10212; genus 21-14-0-10-47-8-A. The sequence goes on along the minus strand of JACRBB010000015.1, from coordinate 7,727 downwards.
TGCTGGCCACCGTATCGGTGCCTTGCATGTGGCTGATATCGTAACCCTCTATGCGGACAGGTGGTTTTTTTAGCTCTAGCAGTTCGGCCAATCCGCTTAAGGCGGCATCGTTACTGGCGTCTTGTATCTCACGATCGCTGAATAGTATTTGTCGGTCGAGCTGGTTGAGTGCTTGAAGCTGGTTACGGTAATGAGCTGCTGTTTCAAAGTCTTTGGTTTTGGCGGCTTTTTTCATGTCCCGTTCAATCTCGCGTGATAAATTCTGCCGACCGCCTTCAAGATACTTCATCAGTTTACGTAGGTTAGCGCGGTACTGTGATAAGCTGGTCTTTCCTTCCTCCAGACCAGGGTCTAAGCCAAGATGATAATGCAAACTGGCTCTTTTTTGGCCAACCTGCCGCTTAGTGGCATAGGGGAAAGCCCGACGCAAATAGCGCAGCGCTCTCTTAACCGCAAAACCACTAATATATGGCCCAAAATACCGCGCCCCGTCATCCAGCGGCCGGCGCACTAAGCTAACCGTCGGATAATCGCTTTTGTAGTCTATACGCACAAACTGCAGACTTTTATCATCGCGCAGCAAGATATTAAACCGCGGCATATAGCGCCGCACCAGCTCGGCTTCCAAAAAAAGTGCATCGGCTTCGGAGTTCAGCTCTGTCCAGTCTATATCTGCAATTTCACTAACCAGCACATCCGTTTTGGGGTCCCGAAAACGGCTTTTTTGAAAATACTGGCGCACTCGGTTTCGTAAGTTCGCGGCTTTACCAATATAAATAATCTCACCGGCTTTGTTTTTATGAAAATAAACGCCGGGCGTAGTGGGTAGTTTATTTAATTTAGCTTCTAGTTTCTTATTCATGGTCAGCACGTTTTAGCCTATCAGTCGTTAATGAGTTTGTCATCTGATAAACAGTAGTGCTATAATGTTTCGACAGTAGTCAAGAGGTAGAGAGGAGTAGTTCAAGATGGTTACAAAAATCGATACATATAAAGTTTCTGACGCTCCTTTTGGGGCCTTAGTTTAAATAAAAACTTTAAAACTTAAATCCTAAAAATTTAATAAGGCGCAGCTAGGAGGCTGGCGCACATGAAAGACCGCTCAAAAACTAACCAGACAATTAAATATTACTGGGATCACGTCCGTTCATACCCTAAATACTTGATCGGCGTTTTTTTAGCTGTCCCAATTACTATTTTAATAAACAGTTATATACCCACCCTTATACTTGCTAATGTCTTGGGGAAACTTAGTAGCCATAACTACACTTCAGGTCACGTATGGTCAGAATTCGGTTCGTACATACTACTTTATATCGCTTCACTGGCATTTGGCTTAATCATGTGGCGAGTGGTTGATTATTTCGTTTGGCGACTAGAAGCTAATATTAGTAAAGCCATTGCCGAGGAAGTTCTAGACCATATGCTACTCGAAAGTGTAGACTTTCATGCCAACAACTTCACTGGCGGTCTAGTATCACAGACAAATAAGTTGTTAGCTGGCTATGTTCGAGCAGCAGACACTACAATTTTTCAAGTCTATCCAATGTTGGCGGGCATTGTTATAACAGCTTTAATTTTATTACACAGAGCTCCTCTATTTGTAGTCGTATTTTTGTGCGTATCTCTGATGTACATATTAATAGCAGTCAAGATAGCTAAGCCAGTTCGAAAGCTTAGCGCCAAACATGCTGCAGCGGAGAGTCGACAGACAGGTTATATGGCCGATGCTATTACCAACGTTATTGCTATTAAAAGCTTTTCTAAAAATCACTTCGAACGTAAGCGATTTAGCGAAGCTACAAATATAAGCAGGCATAGTTTACTAAAGCTAGCTAAGGTTCAGAATAAGCAAATTAATTATCTCGGTACACTAGGCCGAACAATGACTAGCCTTGCTTTAGTAATGGCTATTGTCAGTGTTGTGCTATTCAACGCCAATATAGCTACCGTTTTCTTAATATTCAGCTATACAGCCAGCATTGCGGATCAGCTCTTCGCATTTAGCCATAACAGTTTGCGTAACTATAATCGAAGTATTGGCGATGCCAGCGACATGGTTGAAATTCTGTCACAGACACCAGCAGTAATAGATTCGGCAAATCCTGAAAAGTCTCAAATTAAGTCTGGTGAGGTGGTATTTAAGGATGTTACTTTCGATCATGAAAGTAGCGGCGAGGCAAAAAGTAATGCTTTGTTCGCCAACTTCAATCTGCACATTTCTCCTGGGGAAAAAGTCGGCCTGGTCGGACACTCAGGCGGTGGCAAAACCACGCTGACAAAGCTTATTCTACGTTTCATGGATATAGATGGCGGTGAAATTTTGATTGACGGACAAAACATCACGCATATTACCCAGGATGATTTACGTAGATCAATTACCTATGTTCCGCAGGAGCCGCTTTTATTCCACCGCACTTTGGCAGAAAATATCGGCTATGGTAAGGCTGGGGCTAGTAAAGATGAAATTACGCGAGTCGCAAAAATGGCTCATGCCCATGAGTTTATTAACGACTTGCCACATAAGTACGAAACATTAGTGGGTGAGCGTGGAATAAAACTATCAGGTGGTCAACGACAACGCGTCGCAATTGCTCGTGCAATGTTAAAAGACGCCCCAATATTGCTACTAGACGAGGCCACTTCAGCTCTTGATTCCGAGAGTGAAGTACTAATTCAAGATGCTCTGTGGAAGCTCATGGAAAGCAAGACTGCCATTGTTATTGCCCACCGCTTAAGTACTATCCAAAAGATGGACAGAATTATTGTTCTAGAAGACGGCAAAATCGTAGAGCAAGGCAGCCATAAAGAGTTATTGGCCAAAAATGGTACGTACGCCCGACTGTGGGCGCACCAATCTGGCGGCTTCTTAGAAGATTAGAATACTTAACCAGTTAAGTATTTAACGCTGGTCTGGTTTTACTCTTTAGATTTTTGGTCGTTGGGTTCTTTACCGCCTGATTCGGCTTCGCCGGCTCCGGTGCCCCCCGCTTCTTCTGCGCCTTCTTCGCCCTCGGCCTCAGCAGCTGCAGCCTCGGCAGCTTCTTCTTCCTCGGAAATTTGGGCTTTGGTTTCTACCACCATGGCGATGGGGTGCTCAGGCTCAGTTAACACTGTTACGCCTTCAGGCACTTGCAGGTCAGCAACGGTAATCTTGTCTTGTAGCTCGACCAGTTTGGTAGCATCAACTTTAAGCTCATCGGGTAAGTCTCTGGGCAAAGCTTCAATCTCCACATGATCAAGCTGGTGAAGTATCATCAACCCGACTTTTTCGGCAGGAATTTCACCCTCTAGGTGGATAGGCACTTCGGCTTCGACCTTCTCGTTCTGATTGATAGCCTGGAATACGATATGCTGCAGGCGTCTTTTAGCTGGGTTAAAGTGAGCGTCTTTGATTAGCGCCAGGTATTTTTGCGAACCTATTTGCAGCTGCAGTGGGTGGTGTTTGCCGGCAGCTTTATAGATACTACCAAGTTCCAGCTCGGAGCCCATAACATGAACCGACGGCTGGCCATGGTTATGTATTACGGCTGGCACAAAGCCCTCTGAGCGTAAATTACCCAGGCCCTTGCCTACAACTGTACGTTCTTGCAGCTTTACTGGCGCGTCCAAATCAACCATTAACGTCCCTTTATCCTTAACTTATTAAGGCTTAGTATAACAGATATGGGGATTCTTGGGGAGCCCTGATACAATAAAGCCATGCTTTTAAGTGTAGATAGCATTGTTCAAAGCGGCGGGATATTGGCAATCTCGCTGATTATATTCGCTGAAAGTGGCCTACTAATAGGCTTTTTCTTGCCTGGGGATACTTTACTGCTGGCTGCCGGTCTATTTGCCAGCCAGGGCAGGCTACCGCTAGCCGTTTTACTGCCCTGTGTGATTATTGCTGCCATTGCTGGCTATCACCTAGGCTATGTTGTCGGTGAACGGGTAGGACCACGTGTTTTTAAGCGTAGCGACGGAGTCCTTTTTAAACGTGAATACATTAAAAGCGCCGAGCTGTTCTCTAAGAAACATGGCGGTAAAGCTGTATTTTTTGCCCGGTTTTTAGCAGTCGTGCGTACAATTGTCCCCATAGTGGCCGGGATGGGCAGAATGAACAAACGCAGCTTCACATTTTATAACATCGTCGGGGGCATAATCTGGACGACCAGCATAATTTTAGGTAGCTTTTGGCTGGGCAACCGCTTCCCTAATCTTGACACCTTTATTCTACCTTTACTGTTTTTGGCGATGTTTCTTACTATGGGCAGTATCCTTTGGCAGTTTGCCAGAAACTCCAGCAAACGCCGGGAACTTAGAGCGGCTCTCCGTGAAGAATATAACTACTTTTTTAAGAAGTAGCTGGGGAGTGCTTACAGAACTTCTTTTAGATATTGGCCGGTGTAGCTACCTTTTGCTTTGGCAACCTGCTCGGGCGTACCACTGGCCACAATTTGTCCACCGGCTTCACCGCCTTCCGGACCCATATCAATAACATGGTCGGCCGACTTTATAACGTCTAAATTGTGTTCTATGACCACCATGCTATTGCCGGTATTCACAAGCGCGTGCAAGACATCGAGAAGCTTAGATACATCGGCCATATGCAGACCGGTGGTCGGCTCATCCAAGATATATAGAGTCCGGCCGGTTGGCCGGCGTGATAGCTCAGTAGCCAGCTTAACCCTTTGGGCCTCACCACCGCTTAGCGTGGTAGCCGGTTGACCAAGATTGATATAACCTAGCCCAACGTCAACCAGTGTCTGAAGTTTGCGAGCGATTGAAGGGATGTTGGCAAAGAACTCCAAGCCTTGCTCGCAGGTCATCTGTAAAACGTCACTAATCGTTTTGCCTTTATAGTGGATTTCCAGCGCTTCGGGGTTATATCGTTTGCCATGGCAGACCTCGCAGGTTACGTAAACATCGGGCAAAAAGTGCATTTCTATTTTTATGACCCCGTCGCCAGAGCAATTTTCGCACCGGCCGCCCTTTACGTTAAAGCTGAAACGCCCAGCCTGATAGCCGCGGACTTTGGCTTCGGGCGTGGAGGAAAACAGCTCACGAATCGGTGTGAACAACCCCGTGTAAGTCGCCGGGTTGGAGCGCGGTGTGCGGCCAATTGGCGATTGGTCTACAACTATGGCCTTATCTAGCAGCTTCACGCCCTCAATCTCGTCATGACGGCCTGGCACCACGTTGGCCCGCATCAGTCTGGCGCTTAACTCACGGGCCAGAATATCATTTATCAAACTAGATTTGCCCGATCCGCTTACGCCGCTAACTACCACCAGCTGTCCTAACGGTACTTCAACATCGATGTTTTTTAGGTTATGCTCCCGCGCTCCACGGATAACAAGTTTTTTGCCGTTGCCGGAGCGGCGCTTTTTGGGGGTAGCTATTTTCTTTTTACCGCTCAGATATTCACCGGTTAACGAAGCCTGATTTTTTATAACCTCTTCCGGCTTACCAATGGCCACCACTTTGCCGCCATGGATACCAGCGCCAGGCCCCATATCCACCAAATAATCGGCAGTACGGATGGTTTCTTCGTCGTGCTCAACCACAATTACGGTGTTCCCCAAATCACGCAGATGCTTAAGCGTATCAATAAGCCGTTTGTTATCACGTTGATGCAAGCCGATACTCGGCTCATCCAACACGTACAAAACACCTTGCAGACCAGAGCCGATTTGGGTAGCCAAACGGATACGCTGGGCCTCGCCGCCGCTTAAAGTAGTAGCGCTGCGGGCAAGATCCAGATAGTTAAGCCCGACGTCTTGCAAGAATTTCAAACGAGCGTTTATCTCTTTTAGTATCTGCTTGGCGATTTTGGAATCGGTCTCGTTTAAACTAAGGCCAGCAAAAAAGCCGACTGCTTCGTCAATCGAAAATTCACAGATATCCATGATTGATTTATCGGCGACGGTTATAGCCAAAACTTCCGGTTTCAGGCGTCGGCCATGACAGGCGTGACAGGGGCGCTCTTGCATAAAACGTTCAATATCCCGGCGCATAAAATCACTGTCGGTCTCTTTGTGGCGGCGCTCCAAGTTAGGAATTACACCCTCGTAAGTGGTATCAAAATGGCGGCCGGCACTTATCTGGATACTATATTTTTGGTTGCCCGTACCATATAAAATCTTCTCCAGTTGGTCCCGGCTCAGTTCGCTTGTAGGAACATGCAGACTGAACCCATAGGCGTCGGCTACGGCTTGCAGCTTTTTGTTGTACCAAGCGTCGGCGTTAAAGCGGTTAAACGGCCTAATGGCCCCTTCGGCGATAGTTAACTTACCGTTCGGAATCACCAGCTCAGGGTCCACCTCCAAGCGCGAACCAAGGCCGGTACAGACCGGACAGGCCCCTTGAGGAGCGTTAAAACTGAAGGTCCGCGGCTCGAGCTCCGGTATCTGAATATTCGGGTGGTCAATGCAAGCATATTTGAGACTATAGCTGGAGTCTTCACCACTGTCAGCGTTATTAACAACCAGATGGCCCTCGGCTATGTCCAAAGCTTGCTCTATGGATTGGCTCAAACGGCCGCGGCTGGCTTCGTCACTAACCAAGCGGTCCACCACGATTTCTATGGAGTGTTTATAGTTCTTATCCAGTTCCGGGAACTCGTCCAGGGCGTACACCACTCCGTCCACCCGGGCCCGGGCAAAGCCGCCGCGCATAAACTGTTCCGGGATGTGCTCAAAGGCGCCTTTTTTAGCGATTACCACCGGCGCTAATACCATCAATCTGGATTTTTTATGCTTACTGGCAACCTGTTCAACGATGGCCTCGGTAGTTTGCCGGGTTACCGGTTTGCCGCAGATTGGGCAGTGCGGAACACCGGTGCGAGCAAACAGCAGACGCAGATAATCATAAATCTCGGTCACCGTCGCCACGGTACTGCGCGGATTACGACTGGTAGATTTTTGGTCGATACTGATAGCTGGCGATAATCCGTCAATCTGGTCGACATCGGGCTTTTCCATCAAACCTAGGAACTGGCGGGCATAAGCGCTTAAACTCTCAACATAGCGTCGCTGGCCTTCGGCATAAATAGTATCGAACGCCAAGCTAGACTTGCCAGAACCCGACAAGCCGGTAATTACCGTGAGTGTGCCTCTGGGAATCTCCAAGTCGATGTTTTTTAGGTTATGCTCACGCGCTCCCCTAACAGATATAAAATCATTCATAAATACAAACGTCTATTATAGATTATTTGCGCTTTTAGGTATATACCTTTAAGCCATCGGCAAGATTGACTGGCCGTATAGTTTGAGTTCTTCCAGCAAGTATTTGTCTTGTTTGCTAACACGGGGGCCGGCGGCCAGCTCTTCTATACGTTTAAAGTAAAGCCCCGCCGGGCTATTGTCTCCGCCCTCCAGTAGTCGCTTGGTCCTAAACTTTTCCCACCATTCCTGCTCATCTTGGTTGAGGCTTTTGGGGTAGTTCCGGGCTTTATATAGCGGCAGCATCAGTTTTAGCCGTTCATCGGCAAAATCCAGTTGCAAGTCCGCTAATTTATCGACGTCAGCCGCTCGTACCACGCTTATTTTTACTCTGTCGGCATCGTTCACAAAGCCATCGTAAAGCTGACTGTCCACTCGTTGCTCATCGGCAATTAGTTCCGGTTGAGCTGTTGGGCGGATAATTTCTTCGGCGGCTGCCAGCTTATCACCGAAATCTTTGGCTTTTAGCAGCTTTTTTAAGTTAGCATCTATTTTAGCACTGTCTATTGCTAAACGGTTGGC
>JACRBB010000013.1 GCA_016234585.1 Candidatus Saccharimonadota bacterium | reverse complement strand
GGTCCCAAACGTCCCATAAGTTATAACCGGTCGAATTCTTAGTGACATGCGGCTTGGCGGCTTTGATTTTGTCGTAGTTACCATCTAGAAGTTCGAACATCTGACGGTAAATCTGGCCTTCAAAACCCTTGAGAGTCTTTTTTCTGGCCAGTTCTTTTTTGTCCAAAGGCTTTAAGACATACCGTTTACCATCGCTCAAAACAACATTTAGCTGTTTCACAAAATTTTCGGTTTTACCGAACTCCAGTGATTTTTCACCGCCGGAGTTATTAGCTACCAAACCACCTACCGTGGCCAGTTCTCTGGAGGCCGGAAAACTGGGCAGCAAAGCCTTATGCTTCAAGGTGGCTTTTTCAAAGTTCCGGTAAAATACTCCTGGCTGGGTTTGGATTTTAAGATTTTTGACCTCTCCTAACCCAGTAAAATGACGGTTAAAGTCAACCACCACCGACTCACCGATGGCACCGCCGGACATACAGGTGCCAGCGCTACGGGCCGTAAGGTTCAGACTTGGCATGTATTTTCGGCACTGGTTGACCGTCGTTACCAGACGGTTTAGGTCTTTTTCGTCTTTTGGATAAACGACAACTTGAGGCTTAAGCTCGAATAGAGAAGCGTCATGGCTATAGACATCGAGAGTTTCGTCGCTATTATCTACTTCGCCCTCAAAGCCTGCCTGGCTTAAACTGCCTAGGAACTGTTCCATTACCACTAGCTTACTTTAGCCCGGCTCCGGTACGCAAGCCAGAGAGCAGCTGACTGCCGATTTATTTGCTACCGGTGTATTGATCGCGGGTTTGAAACAAGAAGTAAAGTACTATGGCGCTAACGACCAACTGCATAACCAGTGAACCAAAACCGCCGTAATTGTTGAAGGCCGATACGATTCCATAAACACCGTTCAGCAAAGCGCTGTAAAACAATAAGTTCCAGCCGCGCTTGGCGCGATTTTTCAGGCCAGAGTACGCCATCAGTAAAATCACCGCATCAAGAGCCAGAACAATAAGACTCAGCCAATAAAAGACATTTAGGTGCGCGGTTGTACCTGTGTTTATGCCATAGGCCTGAGACAACGAGTTAGCGTAGTCAACGAATTGATTCACGGTGTGCCCCCAATGCCAAAGGCTCCAAGCCGCCAGCAGCTGCAAAATACCAAAAATCAGCGCTAGCCACGGCCAGACTTTAACAAGCGACTTTTTAGCGTCATTACCGAGTTTTGGAGTCCCCTTATAGACACCAGCCAACCCGTTTTCCAGATCACTTAGCATACCCATCACGCCCCTCCTTAGATTAATGCTTTCAGCATAGTCTAAGAATTGGCAACTAGCAACATGGTAATATTAGATTTACATGAGGCAGTATTTGGAATTACTGGAGGATATCAAAAAGAACGGTCATAAAAAAGAGGACCGTACCGGCGTAGGTACCATAAGTGTCTTTGGCCGGCAGTTACGTTTTGATTTAAGCCAGGGTTTCCCGGCGGTAACGACTAAAAAACTTTTTACACGTGGCATAATCCATGAACTAATTTGGTTTTTACAAGGCAGTACTAATATCAAGTACTTGGTAGATAATGATGTACACATTTGGGATGAGTGGCCATATAAAGCATATCTTATGAACCAAGGTAAGACGGTGCCGGAGCCAGACAGTAACGCCTGGAAAAATGGCATTAAAAATTTTACTCAAAAGATAAAAGATAACACAAAGTTCGCAGAAAAATACGGTGAGCTTGGTCCAGTTTATGGATATCAATGGCGAAGCTGGCCAGCACCCAACGGACAGCATATCGACCAAATATCAAAAGTTATAGAAACGCTTAAAACCAACCCTGATTCACGACGAATCATCGTATCAGCCTGGAACGTGGCGGACATTGACGAAATGACTAAAGCCGGTTTACCGCCATGCCATCTGTTATTCCAGTTTTATGTAGCCAATGGAAAGCTTAGCTGTCAAATGTATCAGCGCAGCGCTGACACTTTTCTGGGTGTTCCGTTCAACATCGCTTCCTATTCCTTGCTCACCATGATGATTGCGCAGGTTACGGGCCTTAAGCCCGGGGACTTTGTGCACACTTTCGGTGACACTCATATTTATCTCAATCATTTGGAACAAGTAGACCTGCAGCTTTCGCGCAGACCTAAAAAACTACCTATCATGAAAATTAATCCCGATGTCAAATCAATATTCGACTTCAAGATAGATGACTTTGAACTACAAAACTATGACCCAGATCCGGCAATTTATGCACCTATCGCGGTTTAAGAGGGAACTATGATATCAGCGATAGTAGCCGTGGCCGAAAACGGCGTGATAGGTAAAGCTGGCAAAATACCCTGGAAAATTCCAGCAGATTGGGCTTACTTTAAAAACACAACCATCGGCCACCCGATTATCATGGGCAAGGCTACCTACGAGGGTATTGGTAAACCTCTGCCAGACCGCAAAAATATCGTGGTTAGCAACACCGAAGGCTATAAGGCCGAGGATTGTACCGTAGTAAACTCCTTGCCTGAAGCTATAAAAGCTGCTGGTGGAAATAAAGAAATTTTCATAATCGGCGGAGCCTCGGTCTACGAGCAGGCTATGCCTATGGTTGACAGGCTTTACCTTACAAAAGTTCACGCCAACCCCGAAGGTGACAGATTTTTTAAATATAACGAAGATGACTGGCTGGAAATATCAAAAGAAGGTCACAGGGCTGATGAAAAAAACCAATATGACTATGACTACATCGTGCTTGAAAGACGCCGCAGCTAGAGTCAACCACGTCCGTTTGTTATACTAAATTCTATGAAACAGTTGCTAGCTAAGTCTAGCCTGAGGGTATGGTTGGCAATCGTTGGGACTGCCACGCTGGTGCTGGCTGGCGCCTATACCATGGTTCAGCAATCAACCCGCTTAGCTGCTGACGACTTACCGTTGTCTATCGCCCAAAACACAGTGAACAAACTGGCGACCGATGCTCAACCAAGCGATGTCGTGCCAACCTTAAAATCCGACTTAAGAAACGACTCAATTGGTTTCGTAATAATCACCGATGATTCCCAGCACGTACTAGCCAGTTCGGCAACCCTGGACGGAAAAACTCCGCTGCCGCCAGCCGGGACGTTTGCTTTTACTAAAGAACATGGCACCGACCATTTCACCTGGCAACCGACCAACGGGGTGCGACTAGCTACCCGTATTGTTACTTATAAAAACAGTGTGGGCAGCGGTTTTGTGGTTACCGGCCAATCCTTAAAACAAGCCGAGAACCGAATTAACACTTACGGCAAACTAGCTGTGGCCACCTGGTTGGCAGTTTTGGCTTGGACCTTATTTTTGGTAATGATGCCCGAGCGAACCAAAAAATCGTAAGCCAGCTCTGCTAAACTGCTTATTATGACGGCCAGGACCCATGATTTAGCGGCAATTACGGCCTATGGGTATGTGGTCTTAACCCAGCCAGCTAGAATGGTAACCGTCACTACCGCGCTGATAGCCGTAGTGGCTAACCAGATAGGCGGAATCGCGCCCGATATCGACCAGCCGACCGCTCCTTTTTGGCGGAACTTACCAGTCGGCGGGTACTTGGGCAAACTGATAGATAAAATGCTGGGCGGCCACCGCTTTATCACCCACTCGCTTATCGGCTTGGTGATTTTTGGGGTTGGTTTTAGAGCGCTTTTGGATTTACTCCACCCGATCATGCCCGCCATGGACATCCATATTGTCTGGTGGGCGTTTATCATCGGTATGATCTCACACTTGGTTATGGACACCTTCACCAAGGAAGGCGTACCGTGGCTGCTACCCATTCCGTTTAAGTTCGGATTACCACCCGTAAAGTCCTTACGGGTCACTACCGGTAAATGGGTAGAAAAAAGCTTCTTCATAGGGCTTTTAGCGGTCGGCCTTTGGTACAGCTCATCACACTACACCCAGTTGGTTAACGTTTTTCACCACATCAAATAAACCATCATCATCATTAACTTATGCCATAATTATTAGATGGCAACGAAGTTTGACGAGGCTTATAAACAGCTTAATGATGCCCAGCGCCGAGCTGTTGATAAAATCGACGGCCCGCTTTTAGTAATTGCCGGGCCCGGTACCGGCAAGACCCAGCTGCTGGCTCTGCGAACCGCTAATATCCTAAATAAAAATCCTACAATCTTGGCAGGTAATATACTTTGCTTAACTTTTACCGATGCCGCCGCCGAAAATATGCGCCACCGGCTAATCCAATATATGGGCCAAGACGCCTACAGGGTCGGCGTTTACACTTTCCACTCCTTTGGCGCGCAGATAATGAGTTTGTACCCTGAGTACTTTTTCAAATGGCGAGAGGTAAGCACGGCCGACTCGTTGACAACCCATCGGATACTCGAGGAAATTTTAAGTGATTTGCCCGGCGACCACGATCTGGCGGGCAGGGGCATTGACGGCTCATTTTACGCCATCCGCCAGATTAAAAACTTCATAAACGACGCCAAGAGCTCCAACCTGTCGGCTGACGACCTGCGCGAAGCCATGAAGACCAACCAGAAGGCCTACGACCAGCTTATTAGGATAATCCGCGGCGACTGGCCGGTCTCAATCGCTAAAAGTGGCGCCGTCGATAAGTTGGCGGAGGTAGTTAAGGCTTTTGCCTCCGTAAAGCCCATGGATTCAGTAATAAGCGGTGTGGCGCCGATGCAAAAACTAATAATCGAATCTATGGCATTGGCCGCCCAGCAATCGCTGCAGCTTGAGGGCCGGGCCCAAACCAAACCGTTCACAGCCTGGAAAGAAAAGTGGCTGGCTAAAGACGAGCAGGGACAATGGGTCTTTAAAGCTCAGGCCCACGAACAAAAAATTCTGGCCGCTATAGGCATTTATGAACAATATCAACAGCTGCTCGAAAACCGCGGCCTAGCCGATTTTAGCGACCAGATCAACTGGACCTTAGCGGCGCTTAAGCAGCACAAAGATTTGCGCCTAAACCTACAGGAACGCTACCAATACGTAATGGTCGACGAGTTTCAGGATACTAACCGGGCCCAGCTGCAGATGGCCGAATGTATAACAGAAGACCAGAGCGAACCCAACCTGATGGCCGTCTGCGACGATGACCAGGCTATTTTCCGCTTCCAAGGCGCCGACATCGCCCAGATAGAAAACTTCACTACCAATCACCCCACTACCGAGCCGGTTGTACTAAGTCAAAACTATCGCAGCAACGATAATATCGTCACCGCCGCCAAGAAAATAAGTGGCCAGATAGAATTATCATTAGCCACCAGCCGCGATTTGCAAAAACCACTACATACCGATGTCAAACAGCACGGGCAGGGTACCAAACTTTATGAATTTAACCACGAGAGCCAGCACTACAGCTGGATTGCCAACGAAATAAAAAAACTCCTGGATGCCAAAAATACTGGTAATGAAATCGCCGTCTTGGCGCGTGAACGAGCTCAGTTGGACGCTTTGCTGCCTTATCTACGGCTTCACAGCATACCTATAAATTACGAACGTCGCGAAAACGTCTTGGACCAACCACATATCTTAAACCTTATTAGCCTGGTCCGGTTGGTAAATCACTTAGCCAAACAGGAGTTAGAAGCCGCCAACCAGCTCTTGCCGCAAATCCTCAGCGAACCGATGTGGAACCTGGATGTTACCGATCTTTGGCAGGTAGCCCGGGCAGCACACCAGGAACGCAAGCTGTGGTTCGACGTTATATTCGCCCAAAAAACTGGTCGCCTCCGGGAAATTGTCGGTGGGTTGAGCGAACTTGGACTGCGTAGCGCCAAATTACCGCTGGAACAAGTGCTTGACGAACTTGTCGGGGTTGGCCCGGGCAGCACCGGCGACGAGAAAGATGACAATCCGGAACCATTAGGCGACAATCCGACCAAAAGCAGATTCGTCTCGCCGTTCAAAGAATACTTTTTTAGCGACGAGATAATGAACGGCCAACCGGTCGAATACCTTACGCTGTTATCACACCTGAGCACTCTGCGCCATCAACTCCGTAATTATCAGCAGACTCAGGCCCGAACTCTAGGCATAAACGACCTGATTGAATTTGTAGACGCTTACCAAAGAGCCGGGCTGGTCATGCTAGACAACGCCCCTCATCGCGAAGACGAGCAAGCCGTGCAACTGATGACGGTCCATAAAGCCAAGGGGTTAGAGTTCGACAACGTTTTTGTAATCGGGCTCAACCATCGGATCTGGACCAAGTCTGGCGGGCCGGACCGTTTTAGCTACCCCGCAAACTTAGAGGTAATCAAACCCAGCGACAACCAGGATGATGACGGCCTGAGGTTATTGTTCGTAGCCATGACCCGTGCGCGCCAGTCACTGTATCTCACATATTTCTTAAGCGGTGAGGATGGTAAGCAAAACGAGATGTACTCGCCGCTTTTGGCCCTTGATATCCCGGCCGAGTCGCCAAAAGTCGCCAGTTCGGCGCCAGCCCTGGTAGGGCAGTACGAACAGCGCTGGCTGAAAGTACATGGCAGCGTGAGTAAAGCCAGTATGCGCACCATGTTAAGCGAGGAGCTCGATACCTATCAGTTAAGCGCTACCCATCTAAACAACTTTACAGATGTGAGTATTGGTGGGCCGTTGGCGTTTTTAACTCAGAATCTCCTTAACTTTCCCAGCAGCATCGGCGCTTACGGAGTTTACGGAAACGCCATGCATTCGGCACTTAAACTAGCCCACGAGATGATTATCGGAGGCGATAAGTTAGATGTGGACAAGATAATTTCCGACTTTCTTATCGATCTAGCTAAACAGCCTTTGAGCGATACTGACAAAGCTTACTTCGCTAAAAAAGGCCAGCTGGCCCTGCAGGCTTACCTAAAGACCAAAGCCAGCGAATTTAAGCCGGACCAAAAAGTTGAGTTTGATTTTAAGAACCAGGGAGTAACTTTAGGCGATGCCCGGCTAAAAGGCTTTATCGATTTGATGGACTTTAACAAACAAACGCGGCAGATACTTATAACGGACTATAAAACCGGACGCAGCTATAGTAATTGGAACCTGCCGCCCAGCGCCGATGAGCATGAACGGATAAAACTGCACCGTTACCGCCAGCAGCTGCTTTTTTACAAACTGCTGATAGACGGCTCCAATGAATGGGGCAAAAAAGGCTGGTCGGCTGACTCGGCCCGTTTACAGTTCGTCGAAAGCACCAACAATGCCGCAATAAGGGACTTAAGTCTGACATACGAGTCCGATGAGCTGCGCCGTTTTAGGGCTCTGGTTGTTTCCGTTTGGCGCCATATCCAAGATTTAAGCCTTCCGGACGTCAGCAAATATCCCCCAACGTTAGCTGGCATCCTAGCTTTTGAGGACGACCTAATAAAAGAACGCGGATAAAACCCGCGCTCTTTCTTTTTCGGACTTTTTAAATTGTTATTTTTTCTTTGAGCTTTTAGCGGCTCTAGCTGCAGCTTTAGATGGCGCGAACAGCATCATGTACAGGTTAACACCTATAAGACCGCCCAGAAGTGGTCCAAGCACATATACTGAACTCCAGCTACGAACGCCTAAGGCGACAGCTGGGTTTATGTAGCCGGCAGTCGCGATAGAGGCAACCAATATACCTGAGAAGATAGCTGCCGCGACAGTTAGTGCTGATTGCAAAGCGTCAAGCCCACGAGCTAACGCGGCGCTATAGCCCATCGCCAATATGGCTGCGCCCACTAGCTCTGCCACTAACATCGGGGTGCTGTAAGTAACAGCCTTGGCTGGCAAAGACTTATCAGTCAGGTACTGAAAAAGTTGCCAAGTTGCCAAGCCACCCAAAAGTTGGGCTACGATGTAACTGGTAGCCCGTAGCGTACCAATCTTGCGGGCCGTCCACATGCCAAAAGTTATGGCCGGATTAACGTGCGCGCCTGACACCGAGCCAAAGAACATCACAATTACGCTCACGGTGATTGCTAAGCTGGTAGCCACAAAATAAGATACCGCCGTGGTCTCGGTCATCACCAGAGCGATCATCACTAGCAGCGCCGTGCCGAAAAACTCGGCAGCCACCGGAGCGACTCGTTGTTTACTAAACATTATTTTATTAACCCTCCTGTTAATTAGTCCTAAGGCTAACTATATTACGGTTTTTGAAAAACGCAAACTAGCGGCCCGATGTAAAATTGTCTGCAAACAGCTAGACATGTTATTTGCTATACTAGTATTAACAGATGAATGACAAACCGACAGTTACAATATACAGTGCTTCCTGGTGTGCCTTTTGCCATATGGCCAAGGAATACTTAAAGGGTAAAAACGTCCCTTTCAAAGAGATTGACGTAGACCAGGACCATGACGCCGCCCGGGCTATCGTGGCCAAAACCGGGCAGGCCGGTGTACCGGTTATCGAGATAGGCGATGATACGATTTTAGGCTTTGACCGGCCGCGCATCGATTTAGCCTTACGTGAGAATAAATTGGTTTAAGCACTACCTTTAGTGTTTTTCAAATGGCTTGACACGCTGTATATAGTGTATTATTGATACATAGGACAATAAAAAATGAGTGAAGCCCAAACTGGCCAATTGGAAGTACCTAACGAAGAAGCCTTCGAGCGTATTGAACTTGATAATCTCTCTATTTTAAATCGTTTAGGCTGGTCACCGATTACGGATCCTATTGATGTCCGTTATCAACGTCAGGACGTTATTTCACAACTTAAAGAATTGTCCAATGCCGAGCGAATCGTGCCAACCGCTTACTATGCTCTCCAGCTTGCTATTGAATCTCTTCAAACACCTTCAAGGGCCAACGCCGCATTAAATAGAGCCAATAGACGGGGGTATAGGGCTCCACGCATTCGTGACGCTTTCTTAATAGCCCACGCCGTGACAAGAGAGCTTGAGCTCTCCAATGAGACATATTTAGATCATGGCCGCCCATTACTTGATATCGATGTGATTACGGCATCCTACACACCGAAAAATGTCGGTTGCTTACGGGCAATACGACAAATGCGTGAGGTATCGAACCCAAACTTCCGCATACCCTTCGAAACCGGTGTTAAAGCCGAAACCGTCCTGCGTGGATTTATTGCGAGATGGGCTGGGCTTGAATCTCAAACAACATCCCCGCAACTAGAAAGCGTAGAATAGGTTTTATGGCATTTGAGGATTACAAAACTAAACAATCGGTAGTAGTTGTTTACACCGGCGAAGGCAAGGGCAAGACCAGCGCCAGTGTTGGCCTGATGGCCAGAGCGCTAGGTAACGGCTGGAAGGTGGCTTTTATCCAGTTCATCAAGCACTGGGAAGTCGGTGAGCACGAGTTCATATATAAAATTCAGCCAGTGTTTGGTAATAAGTTACTGTTTTACAAGGGCGGTAAGGGTTTCTATAATGCCGGCGAGCTAAGCGCTAAAGACGTAACCCCCGCCCAGCACAAAAAAGCCGCCCAAGACACCTACGCCAAAGCGCTGACGGCAGCCACCAGCGGCAAGTTCGACCTAGTAATCTGCGACGAGATAAACAACGCTCTAAAAAACAAGCTGATTACAAAAGCCCAGCTGAAAAAACTCATGACGACGCGCTCGCCAAAAACTAGTGTCTGTCTGACGGGCCGGGACTTCCCGCAAGATTTGCTGCCACTGGCCGATATCGCCACCAACATGACCAAGATACGGCACCATTTTGACGATAAATATCTAGCCAACAAGGGCATAGATTTTTAGAAAATCCACCTTAGCCCGAGTATAATTAGCAGCCGATGAGGTATTTGCGCAAAAAGCGGACGCAGAAGCTGATATTCAGCCTAATTCTGTCTTTGATTTTGCTGCTAATCAGCACCCATACCGACTGGTTAAAGCATACAGCTAAGACGGCCCAGCAGAACCAGCCAGGTTTATATAGTGTGGTTAAAGTTGATGACGGCGATACCATCGTTGTAGACATGAACGGCAGCAAAGAAACGGTCAGGTTCATCGGGGTGGATACACCAGAAACCCATGATCCGCGCAAACCGGTCCAGTGCTATGGCCAGGAAGCGTCAAACTATACCAAAAACCTTTTGCAGGGTAAGTCAGTACGCTTACAAGCCGACCCGCTGGATACCAATCGCGACCGCTACGGCCGGCTGCTCCGTTACATATACTTGCCGGATGATACCTTGGTGGAGTCTAAGTTACTGATGGAGGGGTATGCCTTGGCCTATACCGCATTTCCGTTTCAGAAAGCCGACGAGTTTACCGGTTACGAAAAAGCCGCTAGGTCAGCCAACAAAGGGCTATGGTCAGCGTGCCAGATAGTCACAGACAGCAACGGCGCCCGCCACACCAACCCTGCCAACTAAGCCTTGTCAGACGGCTTAAAGACCCAGAAACGGTACCAAAAATAGTTCCAGACCGTAAAGAAACTGGCTGACACAAAAAAGCCGATGTAGGGTGTAATACCAACTGCTTTGAGGCTAGCGATAATGCCGTAATCAATTAATAAGTTGACAACCGTCAGGGCAACGTAGCGCCCCGATATTTTGATGGTTTTGTGTTTTAGACGGGGATTATTAAAAGCCCAGTACCGTTGGATTAAGAAATTAAGCGTCCAGCCGATGACATCGGCCAACATTTTGGCCCACAGCCAATCCCAACTAAGCCCCGTATAACAGATGGCAAAAACGGCGTAGCCGCTCCAAAAATAAACACCGCCGCCCACCATGTATTCCAGAAACTGGATTATCAGTTTACGACGCGTCATTTTGATTTGCGTTTTGGGTGCTTGCCAAAGTCGTATGCGTAGCGGTTTTTTTCAAGATTATAGCCATGGGTATGGCGATAAATTTCATTGGCCATAGCTTTATAGGCATATTTAAACCCCTCATTGTGGGTTCGGCGAAGGTCGACATAGTAGTAGGTTTCATCCACAAAGCCAAAACCATATTTTCTTCCGACCCGTGATACGTAATCGTTGTCTTCACCTAGGCGTATTTTTTCGTTAAAACCTTTATTTTCTTCAAATACCAGCCTTTTTGTCAGGATACAGTATCCTTGAGCAACCGGGTGTTTAGTGTGAGCTAATAATTTCTGATATCTGTAAAACATACCCGAACCTAGGCGGTTTTTAATTGACTCCGATTTTTTGACCCTCATCTTTGCCGAGGAAGTACTCCAGCCGTTTTTTACAGCTTCCCCAAGAAGAGTCTTAATAAAATCAGGGTCATCGATGTCAACGTCCGCATCCAAAAACAGCAGCCACTCACCTTTAGCGCGCCTAGCTCCGATGTTACGGCCATAGGCCGGACCCTTTGGTGGTGCTTCTACGAATTTGACGTCAAGAAATTTACCAAACCGGGCAACGATTTCCGCCGTTCCGTCTTTTGACTCCGCGTCGGAGACAATAACTTCACAGTTTTTAAAGTTTTGCTTAGTTAGATCTTCAAGCAACCGGTCAATATATGTAGCTTCGTTATAGGCCGGAATCACCACGGATAACGTTGGCCTGCTTGCTTTCATACGTTTAGCCTACTATTCGCTAGCATTGCGCACAATAGCCTCAGGAGCTCATTGGATTTTTACGGACTTTACGGGTAAACGGATAGTGTTTCTTGGAACGAGAATAAATGGAGTACCAAATGTCCCGCCAGGGATGGATGAAAAAATAGCCCAGTAACCACATGAACATCGCGAAATACATCGCGAAATTATGAAGATTGTGCCGGGTGTAGGCCCGCCGGTGCATAGCCATGTACTCAACAAAACCGGCTAGGCTATCGTTGGTACGCCTGCCGGAGGCCTTAGCCAGTATTTTTTTAGTGTAGTCAATTGGATAATTGGCTTTGCGTAAATGAATTGCCAGGTCAATATCCTCATGCATATCCTGGTCTAGGCATGTATGCTTTTTGACTCTTTCCCAAACATTGCGCCGAATAGCCATGTTGGATCCGTATAAAAACGGCCCGTCACTTGACCAGCGATGGGTAAACTTACACATCAGATGATTTACCTGATAATTGAGGCGAGGCAGGGGCATGTCGTAATAAGACACCGGCCCAGTAACGGCAGCCACTTTTGGGTCTTCAAACTCAGCAATAACCCGTTGGACCCAATTCTCGGGCAGCACCGTATCGGCATCAATGCGGCCGATAATATCACTTTTAGCTGCATCGAAGCCGGTGTTGCGGGCAAAGACGACTCCTTGCTTTGTTTCAATCATCAACTTTACGAATGGATAGCTCTTAGCGATTTGGGCGGATTTATCCGTGGAATTATTGTCTACAACTATCACCTCATCGGGCATGACAATCTGTTTGGCAATCGAGTCCAGGCAGGCTTTTAGGTAGCCTTGCTCGTTGTAAACTGGTATAACTATGGTAAGCGTTAGTGTTTTATTATTCATGAAAAGAAATACCTACTTAGGATAGCAGTTAATGGCTGTACCATCTAAACCCAAGCAGGTTTTAACCCCCAAGGAATGGCCAAGCGCCGTTTGGCGATATGTATGGCGAGCCTCATTTTTTAGACGTGTTGTTTTTTGTTTTTTAGCCGTCGTAATCGCGTTTCTTACGGGTATGTACTCCGTTGGCCAGTGGTATATACATAAACATGCCAACGAACCGCTCACCCTCGGCACTACCTTTGTACCAGACTATGCCAAAAGCTTTGGACTCGACCCAGATAAAACTTTGCAGGCTATGTTTGAAGATTTGGGCATGAGGCAAATCCGGCTGGTCAGTTACTGGAAAAACATCGAGCTTACACCGGGCAAGTACGACTTTTCGGAGTTAGACAGCGAATTCGCGCTGGCCAATCAATATAATGCTCAGGTGTCGCTGGCAATAGGCCTGCGCCAACCTCGCTGGCCAGAGTGCCATGAACCGAAGTGGATAGATATCTCGGCGTCAGAAAATCAGTGGAAACCACAGCTTTTTAAATTTATTAGCGCTGTTGTTGACCGCTATAAAAATAATCCTGCGCTGGATAGCTACCAGTTGGAGAATGAGTACTTTTTATCGGTTTTCGGTGAGTGCAAAAATTTTGACCGCAGCCGGCTGGTAGACGAACTTAAACTGGTAAAACAGCATGATTCCAAGCACAAAGTCATAATTGCCCGCAGTAACAACTGGGTCGGTTTGCCGGTTGGCCAACCGACGCCGGACGAGTTTGGCATATCGGTCTATAAAAGGGTCTGGGACGCGACAATCACGCATCGCTACTTTGAGTACCCACTGCCATCGTGGTTTTACGCGGCTTTAGCTGGCGGGGGTGAGATCTTAATAGGCAAGAATATGATTATCCATGAGCTACAAGCCGAAGCATGGGCGCCGAAGGGACTGGAAATCACCCAAATACCGCTTAGCGAGCAGTTTAAGTCGATGAACGCCAAGCGGATGAAAGACCGTATCGCCTACGGCGAAGCCACCGGTATGCGGACGATTGACCTTTGGGGGTCCGAGTGGTGGTATTGGCTAAAGGTTAAAAAGGGCGACCCCAGCATTTGGAACGTGGTCAAAGACGCGGTTGCTCAAGCCAATGCTCAAAACGCAAAGTCCAAAGAGTAAAACTAAGCTGTTTTGGCGTACAATATAAGGTGTTATGGCAAAAAAGGCACAACCAAGCGGAAAGATTACCAACCGCCGAGCGCGTTTTGATTACGAGCTGGGTGATTCTTTGGTGGTCGGACTACAACTCACCGGGGCAGAAACCAAAGCCCTACGTCATGGTTTCGGCCAGCTGCGTGGCGCCTATGTAACAGTCAAGGACAATGAGCTTTGGCTAATCAATGCCGCCATCACTGGCAGTAATGGCATCCCGATAAGCGAGGACGAGCAAAACCGTAGCCGCAAGCTGCTAGCTAAACGTAAAGAAATAGATAAGCTGATAGCCGCCAAAGATCAGGGCAATACTATCGTGCCATTGGAGCTTTTGACCCGCGGCCGCTATATAAAATTACGGATATCTTCTGGACGCGGCAAAAAACACTATGACAAGCGCGAAACCCTCAAACGCCGCCAACAAGAAAGAGATATAAATAGGCAGATACAATGAACATCTACTCTTGGAACGTTAATGGAATTAGAGCGGTAATCAATAAGGGTGCCTTCCAGGATTTCATTAAAAAACACGACCCGGATGTTCTTTGTCTGCAAGAAACCAAAGCCCAGCAAGGCCAAGCCGTAATAGAACTGCCCCAGTACGAAGAATTTTGGAATTCGGCCGATAAAAAAGGTTACTCCGGTACGGCAATATTCACCAAATTAAAACCCCTGGATGTAACTAGCGGATTTCCCGACGATTTTGCTAAGAAGTACAATTTTATAGACGAGCAAACCCGTGACGCCGCTTTAGAGGGCAGGGTCCTGACTGCCGAGTTTAACAAATTTTACCTAGTCACCGTCTATACCCCGAATGCCAAAGATGATTTAAGCCGGATACCACTGCGAAAAGACCACTGGGATCCGGCTTTCTTAGCTTATTGCAAGGAGCTGGAAAAGAAAAAACCAGTAATTTTTTGCGGGGACTTAAACGTTGCCCATACCCCCGACGACCTGGCCCGCCCGAAAGAGAATGAAGGCAAAAAAGGCTACACAAAAGAGGAACGCCAAGGTTTTCAAAAATTCGTAGATGCAGGGTTCTTAGACACTTTCCGAATTTTTACAAAAGGTAATGGCCATTACACGTGGTGGACCCACTGGGCTAATGCCCGGGCGCGTAACGTTGGGTGGCGTATTGACTACTTCTTAATATCATCCAAACTAAAAACTAAAGTCAAATCCGCCAAAATCCATGCCGATGTGATGGGCTCCGACCACTGCCCAGTAAGTATCGAGTTAGACGTATGACAAACCGAGAAGCAAGGCCGGAACGGGCGGTGGGACGCATCAGCGGGGTTGACAGCTTGGCTGGCAAGCAGGTTGATGCGTCCCACCGCCCGTTTGCGGTATTTGATATAGATGGGACCCTAATTCGCTGGCAGCTTTATCATGCTATCACCGATGCGTTAACCGCAGCCGGCCACACCGATAAATCAACGTTTCAGGCAGCTAAAGAAGCCCGGATGGCTTGGAAACGACGCACCAGCCGGGAATCATTCAAAACCTATGAAAAAGAGCTTATAAAGGCTTACGAGAGTGTCTTGTTTAAATTGACCCCTACGCAAGTAGAGCAGGTTGCCCAGGCGGTTTTTGACGAATATAAAGACCAGGTTTATACCTACACCAGAGACCTAGTTAAAAACCTCAAATCTAAAGACTATGTTTTACTAGCCATTTCTGGTTCACAAGTTGAGATCGTCCAAAAGATCGCCGCCTACTATGGTTTTGACGACTGTGTAGGTACGATATACGAACAAAAATCGGGGAGATTTACTGGAGCTGTAATCGTTGGTTCGGCCGATAAAGCAGCAACCTTGAAAGGTTTGATAACTAAACACCATTTATCACTTAAGGGCAGCTTGGCGGTAGGTGACAGCGCCAGTGATATCAGCATGATGGAAATGGTCGAAGCACCTATTGCCCTGAACCCCGAGAAAAAATTGTTTGAGCATGCCAAAAAGCATAGTTGGAAAATTGTTTTAGAGCGGAAGAATATGTTCTACGAACTAGAGAGCAAAGATGGAAAGTACGAACTGGTTAAGACAAACTGATAAACCACTATTTGAGGACTTACTATGGAGCAGGCCGGAGAACCGGCGCCACGCTGGTAAGCTTTTAATCGTCGGGGGGCACACCAACGCCTTCACGGCCCCTTCTGGCGCTTACGAGGCAGCTTTAAAAGCTGGGGTTGGCGCCATAAGAGTTATGCTGCCGGATTCAACATATAAACTACTGGGTAAAAGTTTTGCCGAGGCCGAGTTCGCGCCCAGCACGCCCAGCGGCAGTTTTAGCCGCCAGGCTTTAGCCCAGCTACTGGAAAACGCTGGTTGGGCGGACGGGGTATTGCTAGCCGGAGATTTGGGCCACAATTCGGAAACGGCCATCCTGCTGGATAGTTTTATAGACAAATACCACGGCCAGGTCACGTTTTCTGGTGACGGGCTGGATTATTTTTTGCGACTTCATAGTCCGATCCTTGAGAGAAGCAATACTCTTATAGTTGCCGCTTTTTCTCAGCTTCAGAAACTGGCCAAAGACAACAAGGCCGAACTTAACCTTAAAAACAGCATGAACTTGCATGAGCTAGTACTACGCCTAGGTGAGTGGACCAAATCAACCCAAGCCTGTTTTATAAGTGACCACCAAGACCAAATCGTCGTAGCTGTTGACGGAAGGGTAAGCACAACGCCCGGAGAAGCCGCTATGGGCCAGCTATCCGCATACGCCGCCACCTGGTGGCTTCAACAGCCAGCCAAACCTTTTGAAGCCCTTACTTCGGCCGCTTATTGCCTCGTTTCGTTATAACTTTTTTACGCCTGATACGATCTTCGTAGACAGCAAAGGTGAGGGTAGCCGATGCAACAATGAAACATACCGCTGCCGCAAAAATATAAGTTTCTATTTCTGTAGCGACTTGTTTATTAAAAGTTCTTTCCGGATTGTAGTGCCATGCTCCCCACTTAAGCGCAAAGTAATCCGTAGTGGTAAATAAGATACTCAGTAATACAAGAATAAGAAGTATTATTTCATATCTTTTTAATTCTTTTTTGGCTCTTTTCCATTTAACTAATAGGGGTGTGCCCACAAACACCATGATAGATAGAAGATATGTATATTGCTCTAGCTTCATCTGCGTGCTTTTTGTTTTTTATGATTCATGAAAACATCCCGAGCGATCAGAGTTGAAGAGGAAATAAGCGTTACGGCTAAAGCTATAAAGAGAATCTCTTCAAGAGGTACCCCGCCTGGTAATCGTTGCTCGACACAGCAGACGGTAGGCCAGTCCCAAAGATGAGTAAAAACTGCGAAATAATCCCATGTCAGACCAAAAATAACGGATAATACTATGCAGTGGATAAAGGTCCTTTTATACCTCCAGAGCAATTGAAAGGAAGTGGCCCACAGAAAAACAATAGGAATAAAAAAGAAGATGCTAAGCCACTTTAGATAAGTTAATTGAGGATCCATTTTTATTTTTTAGGTACTAAGTTAAAACTACATGGGTGTTTAGTTTAAGTCAACTTCTTGGGCTACCCCGTCGGACAACGGGGTGAGTCAACGTATTCAAACCTAGCTGGTGCCGGGGGAGGGACTTGAACCCTCACAGTATTGCTACCACCGGATTTTGAGTCCGGCGCGTCTACCAATTCCGCCACCCCGGCACTAGTTAAGTTTGAAGGTGCGCTTTTGCCAACTTCCGCCACTCGCCCAAAAGAATAAACAGTAGTGGTATTGTACAATAAAGCTGAGTATTTTTTAATCATGAATCCCGACGACCAATCCCAAGACGAACCTTTTAGCGCTTCCTTGCCTTTGTCACAGCAGCCCGAGCCTGAGGTTAATGCCGCGGCTGATTTGATACGCCAAAAAGTAGAAGCTGCTTTCCAGAATGAACCCAACGCCACTGAAGAAGCATTAGATGTAGCCGAGTCAATCGTAAAGCCCAAATCGCGCCACCAGCAGTTTATATCCGAGCTAACCATGTCAGGTAAGTCTGTACCCGAAATCCAAACCGCTTGGCACGAATACTACGCCGGTCTGAATGACGAGCAGAAACATCAGGTTTGGCGTGAATTCGAACAGATGCATGCCCGGGCCTCGCGTTTCCCAACCGTCACCGAAACTCCGCCAGAGGAAAAAGAGCAGCTCTTACAGCCCGAACCGGCCATTCCGGTGACCACATCACCGCATCATAGCCCGTTAAGTCGTACCGTGGCCGATTTACGGGATTATGTGGTTAGCGGTATTAATACAAGAGGTAAACT
Source organism: Candidatus Saccharimonadota bacterium (assembly GCA_016234585.1). Lineage (GTDB taxonomy): Bacteria > Patescibacteriota > Saccharimonadia > Saccharimonadales > UBA10212 > 21-14-0-10-47-8-A. The sequence goes on along the minus strand of JACRBB010000013.1, from coordinate 7,064 downwards.
AAAACCAAAACAACATTTGCAGTCTTTGCTGTTCGGACTTGGTATGGGATCGGTTGTTATTCTGGTACTGCTGTTCGGCTTTTTTAACGAGCGGTTCATCGCGCCATTTATCCAACCCAGCCGGGCGGTCACCAACACGCCGATAATCAGTGATGACACCGCTATCAGCACAAAGCCCGAGATTATCATTCCTAAAATAAATGTTGAGATTCCTGTGGTTTACGACATAAATACGACCATCGAAGCTGACGTGGATAGGGGCCTGGAGCAGGGTGTTGTGCATTACGCCGACACGGCAATCCCCGGCCAAAACGGCAACCTGGTAATAGTTGGCCACTCTTCCAACAACATTTTTAACCGGGGTAAATATAAATTCGCGTTCGTACTACTCTCGCGGTTGGATAGCGGCGATACCTTCTATTTGCAGAAAGACGGGAAACGCTACACCTATAAAATCTATGAGAAGAAAATCGTCAAGCCAACTGATGTGTCGGTACTTGGACTCCGTGACAAGCCAGCGACAGCAACTTTGATAACTTGTGATCCACCTGGGACCAGCACTAACAGATTGGTGGTGGTCGGCGAACAAATCAGCCCTGATATCACTTCCAACACCGCCCAAGTAGCCCAAAACAGCCAGGCCACGAAAACGGCCACTATCCCCGGTAACTCGCCTAGTTTATGGTCGCGCTTAACTCGTTGGATATCAAGCTAGTTTTAAACCTCAAGCTTTCCGGGGGGTGACGCGGTAGGAGGGTACACCAACGGCCCGCAGGTCCGCCATAAGGCGGAAAGAGGACCGTTGGGAGGTCGCCTGGAGCGGCAGGACCCCAGGAGCCTGAGAATCGAATAACCAAATTACTGCTTGGGTAGGTCGGCACCGGCCCGCATATCCGTGACCCGCAAAGCAAAGGAGCCGCCACCAGCTGCCGGAACGGTTGTAAATAACTGATTATAATCGCGGTCAAAATATCCGCCCTTAGCCAGCGAGGTCGGCACCAGTGACTGCTGGTTGACGTTGTCGTAATCCATCACGAAAATGTTGCCACTAGAGACGTTCAGCCAGCGATGGCCGTCCATCCAATGCGCGGGACCGGCAAACGGAGCCGACGAGGTGTAGTTGTAAGATGCCTGGCCTTCGATATCATAAACCGCGAATTTTTGGCCGGCTTCAGCGCCAATGAATCTGGTATTCGATGAAAAGGACACGTTGGTAGCCCCAGCAATACGCAAAGCAACTGTCGGGACAGCTTTCTTAAGCGCCGGATCTTTGAGGCTATCCAGCGGATCCTTGTAAATATTCAAACGATCCGACGCGTCACTGCCAGCCACATAATACCAATGACCCTGAAACTGGGCAGCGTCAACCAAATATTTGTTGCCGGCGCTAAACTCACTCAAAGAATAGGTCTTGCCATTATCCCAGATACGAGCCACGGCTTGACCGGCCGCAGAACCTTGCGTGATATAAGTTACTAAGTCGGCTCCGTAAGACTTAAAGGCTACGGCGCTTTTGATAATTGGCGTAGCTAAAGCTGCCTTGCCAATATCGCCGACCTGCAGATCTCCGGTAGCCTGGTTAAAAACGTAAACCTGGTCAACTTTCTTATTGCGCAGGGCGACCTGGCTAGGCGAAACCCCGAAGAGTTTGTTGATATTGACCGAGCTGGACGGAGTCTGCCGATCAAAAATAATAAATTCGCTGCCGCCCGGATAAACATGCTGGAAAAGCAGGTGGTCATTGTCGGTAGCCCATTCTACCTCAACCAAACTGTCGCCGGCCTTGAAAGGGCTAGCTAACAGGCTGTCGGGCAAGGTCAGGGGTTTGACGGGTTGTTTTATATCGTTAGTGTCGTATTGATCGAAGTTAATCGACGCCGTATTGGTAGCCGCCGTTTGTACCAGCAGCACCTGTCTGTCCGGGCTTTCGCTAACCAGCCCCTGGCTGCCGGGATAAGTCTTAAGTGTCTTAGGCGCTGGTTTAGTGGGGAATAAAAAGGGGTAAACATAGCGGGCGATGCTGTGCTCGGTCAAAGTAAATACCCGTTGCCAATCACGATAACCATCTTTCTTAAGAGTCAGCTTATAGTCCGCCGCCGGTAAGATTAGACGGGCTGAGGTATTAGCGTTTTGGGAACGACCGTTTAGGTAGATGTTGGCCCCACCAGGCTTAGAATCCACGAACAGTAGACCGTTTTGGATTATATCGCCGGTTTTAGCGTTAATCCCGTAACCATAGGCATCATAAACTAAAATAACCGTACCCAGACCGATAGCTATGGTTACCAGCACGTAGCCGATCATCAAGCGTATTTTATTGGTACGTCTTTTACGAGGGTCTAAAAAATCCATGGATGTTTGTTGTTCGCCTTAAGGCAAGTTCTTTTTCGCAAAGTTATTCTCCCACAAATTAACTGGCTTCTCAATAGGCAAACTTCGGTGGGTTGGGGCTTGCAGCCACTTGCCTGACGTTGTATTATGGTCTTTATATAAACGAACGGGTACAAGTGGGTAAAAATTCTAGCGTCATCGAGATAAATGGTAATCAATATAACGCGATAACTGGCCAGCTCGTTGGCTCAGCTAAGAGACTAGCTAGCAAAGCCAAGAAAACCTCCGGCTTTCAGTCCATCGATGGCTTTGTCCGAAAATCGGTCGCCAAAGTTGGCTCGGGCAGTTTATCAACCCAGGGCACAAAAATAACTGAACCCACAGCAATCCGCGACAATGCCAAACCAAACGCCCAGAGCGTGCACAGCGGAACGCAGCGAACCAGGACCTTAATGCGTGGCGGCCTAAAAAAACCAACTAATAAGATTACGGACCAGCCGGTCCGTGTCCAGAAATCCAAGACGGGATATTCGGCGAACATAGAGCCCCAAAGGGCCCTAAAAGCCAAAAGTACTTCACGGCATGCCAAAGTAGACCGTTTTGGCGTACCAAAAGCCCAGGTAGCGCCAAAACCCGCTCAAACCGCGGAACTAGTAACCCGGCCGGTCCGTGCCAATACCAGCTCGTCGGTCACAACATTGGCTATGCCAAGTATGATAACCAGCGCTTCCCATCAACAACTGGAACGCCTATTAGACCACGCGCTAGCCCGGGCCGACGCCCACAAGCAGGCACTGCGTGGACGTTTTCCGGGCCAGAGCCGCTGGCAACGCCTGAAACTAGTCCCAAGATGGGCCAGTATCGGCAGCGTGTTACTAGCCGTATTGCTGCTTGGCGGTTTTTTTGCCTGGCAAAACGTTCCCCAGGTTTCCATGAAACTGGCGGCCGCCAAGGCTCACATTAACGCCAGTGTCCCGGCCTATAGCCCATCCGGATTCAAGTTTGCCGGGCCAATTAGCGCCAGTAACGGAGCAGTTACCATGCGGTTTACGGCCAACGGTGACGCTAGCCGCAGCTTTAGTATCACTCAAAAGACCACCCAGTGGGACAGCTCCTCGCTGTTGGCCAATTACATCGATCCTTCACACGCCACCTTCCAGACATCACAAGTAAAAGGCACAACTATATACATCCATGGCCCCAGTAACGATGCCACCTGGGTCAATAACGGCATCTGGTACACCATCCAGGACAAAGCCAATTTAAACTCCGAACAACTCCTCAAAATTGCCGACAGTATGTAAACCACTCACTGGTCAACGCTGGCTAGTGGCTTGTATACTGGTTTAATGATTAGAACACGCTTTGCCCCAAGCCCAACGGGCTTCCTGCACGTGGGTGGCGTACGCACAGCTTTGTTCGCCTGGCTGTTGGCCAAGCAATCGAACGGCCAGTTCATACTACGGATAGAAGATACCGACCGCAGCCGCCACGTCGAGGAGTCCGAAAAGCACATCATGGAAAGCCTAAGTTGGCTGGGACTCAAGTGGGACGAAGGACCGTATCGCCAAAGCGAAAGACTGGATATCTATAAACAGTGGGCCCAGAAGCTGATAGATGCTGGCCGGGCTTATGCCGACGCCCGTACGCCGGATGAGTTGGATAAGATAAGAAAAAGCTCAGCCGCCCGAAAAAAGCCGGTGCTATTCCGTGACTACCGGCCCGATAACCCTCCAGACTGGCAGCCGGGTATGCCGCTACGTTTTAAATCCGAGCCCAAGAAATACAAATGGCACGACGAAGTCATGGGTGATCTATCAACCGGGCCAGAGGTAGTAGACGATTTTATCATCGTTAAATCCGATGGTTTCCCAACTTACAACTTTGCTCACATTGTGGATGACCACCTGATGAAAGTTACCCACGTCATCCGCTCGCAAGAGTTTTTGCCATCGGTTCCAAAGTTTCTTAATTTATACGAGGCACTGGGCTTGGACAGCCCGGCGCTAGCCACGCTGCCTTACGTAATGGCCGAGGGTGGCAATAAAAAACTTAGCAAGCGCGACGGCGCTAAAGATGTCTTGGACTACAAAAACGAGGGCTTTTTACCAGAGGCGCTTATCAATTTCTTGGCGACCCTAGGCTGGAATGATGGCACCGAGCAGGAAATTTTTTCGGTTGACGAGCTTATTTCCAAATTTTCACTGGATAGAGTTCAAAAAGGCGGTGCCCGTTTTGACGAGCATCGTTTAAGTTGGATGGACGGTCATTACATCCGTGACTTAAAAACAACTGAACTATCGGTTTTGGCCCAAAACTACTGGCCAGATGCGGCCAAGCAGGCCAGTCCCGAGTATAAACAAGCCATTTTGGAGCTGATTCAAGAACGGCTTAAATATTTAGCCGAGCTTCCTGGGCTTACCGGTTTCTTCTTTGAAGAGCCTACTGACGATAATGTAAGAGAACTTTACGCCAACCCGGTGGATAAACAGCTAAAGAATATCGATATGCCAATAATTGCCAATATGCTTCGCTCCAGCATGAAAACGCTGGAGAGTAGTAATTTTAACCGTGACGACATTGCCGAGCGGCTTAACGGGCTCCTACGGCAGTTACAGACCAAGCCTGGGATACTGTTCGCCGCTATCCGGATAGCCGTGACGGGTACTAAAAGCTCGCCAGAACTGTTTGGCACCATATCAGTGCTAGGCAAAGAAAAAGTCACTAAAAGATTGTCCAAAGCGCTAGCGACACTGGAAAAATAAACATAAGGGCTGTTAGAATGTACCAGAAGCAATGTTAGACGATATCAAACCACCCAAAAACACAGACCGCCAAACTATAGGTAAAGTAGGTTTACATGGCCACAGTCTGGATGCCGGGCGCGACCGTATGGTTGGTGGTGAACAGCCGCCAACCACCCAACCAGTCAGCCACGAAACACCCACGCGCATACAACCACAGAACAACGTTGGGGGACCGCAGTCGCCAACTAAAAAACAATGGTTCGCATGGTGGGGCAAACTTAAAGGCTGGTGGGGCAGGCTCAGTAAAAACAAACGCTTCGCAATTATTGCTGCCGGCCTTTTGATTTTTGGCGTTGGGGCAATAGCCTACTTTAACTTTATCCGTCCTAGCTCAGAGCCTTCTTTACAAGTACATAAGAACCCCAAGCCAAAGGTCGTCAAACCAACAACCGTAGCCTCGCCCTTAACTGGGCTCCAGATAGCGCCAGAGTTAGCCACCCGCCCAGTAACTGGTATCATGATAGAAAACAGCCAGGATGCCCGCCCGCAATCCGGCATAGACCAGGCCGGGGTGGTATATGAAGCTATCGCCGAGGGAGGTATCACTCGCTTTCTAACCCTCTACCAGGACGCTCAGCCACAATATGTCGGCCCAGTCAGAAGCCTACGGCCATATTATTTGGATTGGTTAGCTCCGTTTGACGCCTCCATCGCGCATGTCGGCGGCAGCCCCGAAGCACTAGCGCAGGTAAGAAGCGGCATGAAAGACCTGGATCAGTTTTTTAACGCCGGCAGCTATTGGCGGGTATCCTCAAGGGCGGCGCCTCATAACGTTTACACCAGTTTTGAAAAAATGGATGCCTTAAATAAGTCCAAAGGCTATACCACCAGTAAATTTACTTCTTTCGCTAGAAAAGCCGATGCCAAAATAGCCGTGCCAACCGCCAAGACAATAAACCTGGCCATATCCGGGCCGACCTATAACGTTCACTATGACTATGACGCCGCCTCCAACAGCTATATGCGCAGCGAAAGTGGGGCAGTCCACCGAGCCACTTCCAGCGAAGCCGATAAAACCGGCCAGCAATTGCACCCCAAAGTGGTTGTGGCCCTGATAATACCCTACAGCCTGGTGGATAGCACTGGCCACAGTGGCTATGCCAATACCGGCAGCGGGCAAATGTTCGTTTTCCAAGATGGTGGGGTAACCCCCGGTACTTGGACCAAAGCCGGCCGGACCAGCCAGTACTCATTTGCCGATAGCGGCGGCGCGCCACTAAAGCTTGACGCCGGCCAGACATGGTTCACGGCTCTTGGTAACGCCGGTATGGTAACCTACGCTCCCTAGCGGCTATTTACCATTAACCATTTTCCGTTCACCAATTATTTAGCCATTATCCAATTGCCATTGCAGCTAAAATTATTAAACGTAAATTGTTAATTAATTGTGAAATGTGAACCGTAAAATGTAAAATATGCCCGTTAGGCCCCTTCGTCTAGTGGTCCAGGATATCTGGTTCTCATCCAGAAGATCGCGGGTTCGAATCCCGCAGGGGTCACCAAATTTTACTGACCGTCTTCGTCTGTTTCTTTCAGGGGTAAACCAAAAATGGTTGTGAATCCGTTAAGTGTTTCGCATCGCTCTTTAAATAACTTTTTACCGGTTTCTGACAATAGTTTGGCATCTTTAGCCCAATCTAGTAGTTTTCTAAATCTCTCCGCTAGAGCTCCACGATCTGTCGACGGATCTCTTGCATCGTCAAGTATCTTTTGACTTTCAAGTCCTAGATACTGAAGGTAGGTTAAGTCGAGTAGGTGGTCAAACTCTGGCTCAATATCGGCGTTAATGCGATGGTTATACCACTCTATAGCCACGCCAAACATCTGAGCTCCGATAGCATTAGCCATCCATCTTTTCACGTATGAGTTAAACAGACTAACTACTTCCTGATTTGCTTCTAGTCCAACAACTATGGCGTGTGCTTC
>JACRBB010000014.1 GCA_016234585.1 Candidatus Saccharimonadota bacterium | reverse complement strand
TTTTTGCATAGCCCACACTAAACTTAATGGCCTCTGTTCGGTCGTGAACCAAAAACAGGTCTTTATCACGTTTTTTGCCAACCTCTTCAGCTCCCATGGCAATTTGGTTCATAATTTCCTGGCCGTCCATGTCACGGTCATCCTCTTCGGTAACAACAACAATGTCACCGTATTTGCCAGCCAGTTTACCCTGCACCGCTCGTTTAGCTTCATCCCGGCGTCCGGCACTGCCAAACATTACAATCAATTTACCCTTGACCACCGGTTTAAGATCTTTTAACAGCTTTTCAAAACTGTCTGGCGTGTGGGCGTAATCGACAATCACATCAAAGTTTTGGCCCTCGTCAATCCGGGTCATGCGGCCTTCAACGCCTTCCAGGGCGGCAATTCCCTGCTCGGTTTGATCCTTGGTTAAGCCTAAAGCTCGGCCAACACCTACGGCAGCCAAGGAGTTATAGACGTTAAAGCTGCCCGGTAAGTTACATTTTATGTCGTAAATATCATTGCCGACCTGGGCCTGGTACTGAACCCCCGATGGCAATAGTTCTACCTTTTTAGCCCGTAAATCTCCCTTTTTAACACCGTAAAGCATCGGATTTTTAACTGCTTTAGCAAACAGCTCGCCAGACGGGTCGTCGGCATTGGCGATCCCCACCCTTAAGCCTCGGCGGTTCTTGTTGGCTAGTTTAAACATCTTGAGCTTGGCGTCCCGATATCGCTCGAATGTACCGTGATAGTCCAGGTGTTCATGGGTGATATTGGTCATAACCGCCACGCTATATGGCACGCCCCATACCCGATTCTGGGCCAAGGCGTGGCTGGTAGTTTCTAGCACCAGCCAGTCCATCCCCTGGGCCTTCATTTTATTCACCCGGTTTAGCAACGTACCAACCCCAACGCTGGTCATATGCTCTTTTTGGGGTTTTATATCGTTGCCTACCCCATATGCTACGGTGGTCATCAGCCCCGCCTTGTAGCCTGCCTCGACCAGCATTTTATGGATCAAGAAACAGGTTGTGGTTTTGCCGTTGGTACCCGTTACCCCTATAATTTTCAGGCCTTTTAGCGGAAATCCGGCCTTGGCGTTGCGCAAAACTGCTTCGGCTTTGTGCCCAGTTGGCTCAATTGTCTTAAAAGCTCTTTTGGGTATTAATTTCTTAACCAAGGTTCGTGAATTCATATCAATCAGTATACTGTAGTCTAGATGAAGATTTTAGGGATAGAGACAAGCTGCGATGAAACCGCGGCATCGGTGGTAGAAGACGGTAAGATACTTCTATCTAACGTAATTGCCAGCAGCGTGGATCTACATGCCGCCTACGGGGGTGTGGTACCGGAAATCGCCGCCCGCAGCCACTTGGAGTCAATCTTGCCGGTCGTCGATGAAGCCGTTAAGAGCGTTGGCTGGAACAAGGTTGACGCCATCGCTGTTACCCAGGGACCCGGCCTGTCGGGTAGCTTACTGATAGGTGTTATGACAGCCCGGACCCTGGCAATCACCAAGCAAAAACCGCTATACGCCATCGACCACGTGCATGCCCATGTTTATGCCGCTTACATAACCAAAACTTCTCTGCCCGGCTATAAATTACCGGCACAACAACCCAAATTTCCCCTGTTAGCGCTGATTGTTTCCGGTGGCCACACTCAGTTAGTTTTGTTTAAAAATCACCTTAGCTACACTGTTTTGGGCCAAACCGCCGACGATGCCGTGGGTGAGGCCTTTGATAAGGTAGCTAAAATTCTTGGCCTGCCCTACCCCGGTGGCCCATCGGTTTCTAAGGCCGCCGAGCGTGGTAATGCCAAAGCCGTTAAGTTACCAACTGCAAAAATGGAAAATCCTTATGATTTTAGCTTTTCTGGGCTTAAGACAGCCGTTTTGAGAGCTTCCCAGGCTATTGTGGGCAAAGACTACACCCTGCCCTCCTACGAGCTAGCAGGTCTTCTTAGCGACTCTCAGAAGAATGATATAGCCGCCAGTTTTCAGCGAACGGCCCTCGAAACATTAATCACCCCTGCTAGAAATGCCGTCGACGAGTTTAACCCGGCCGATATTGTGGTTGCCGGTGGTGTGGCCGCCAACACAGAACTCAGACGTCTATTATCTAAAAACTTTGGCGATAAGGTTATTCACACAGATATGAAGCTGTGCACCGATAATGCCGCCATGATAGCTACCTTAGGGTTTTATAAGGCTTCTCTTGGTCAGCCAAAGGCCGACCCCTACTCTCTTGAAATAGACCCAAATCTATCAATGTGACCCCTGCCTCTTGCTCATCTTATCCATTGTTGTTATGCTAAGTTTGGAAACAAAAACGGGTGGTAAAAATAAATACCGTTATGAGCTGTGTTTATTTGAACTTTTCTTATGAAAAGCTTGGTTAAATATTGCTCTACTTTCACGTGAAATCATTGCCTCGGCTTTTGACCTCTGTCTGCTATACTAAAGCCCAGAGAAACCTATGAAGTTACCAAGTACTTACGAGCCTGAAAAATACGAGGCTAAAATCTATGAAAAATGGGAAAAGGGCGGGGCCTTTATAGCCGACCCTGCCAGTGATAAACCACACTTTTCTATCAGTATGCCGCCACCTAATGAAACCGGCACGCTGCATCTTGGCCACGCGCTATTTTTAACCCTGCAAGACGTAATGGCCCGCCATGCCCGCCAACAGGGGAAAGACGTGTTGTGGTTACCAGGGACCGACCATGCCGCTATTGCCACAAACGCCGTAATAGAAAGAATGCTGGCAGAGCAGGGGACCCACAAGCACGAGATCGGCCGGGAGGAATTCTTAAAACGCACCCGTGAGTTTGTGAGTAACAGCCGCAACACCATAAACAAACAGATACGGGCCATGGGCGCCAGCTGCGACTGGAGCCGGACGCGATACACCTTAGACGACGCCCTCAACCGCTCCGTCAACGAAGTCTTCACCAAAATGTACAAAGATGGGCTGATTTACAGGGGCCATCGTATTGTAAACTGGGATCCTAAGCTAGAGACCACAGTATCGGATGACGAGGTAGACCACCAGGAAGAAAAAGCGGCGCTATACACCTTACAATATGGGCCTTTCCAGATTACAACCGCTCGTCCCGAAACTAAGTTCGGCGACAAGTACGTGGTAATGCATCCTGATGATAATCGTAATGCCAGATACAAAGAAGGTGAGACGTTTGAGGCCGAGTGGATTAATGGCAAAATAAAGGCCACTATCGTTAAGGATTCAGCGGTTGACCCGGAGTTTGGAACAGGGGTTATGACCATAACGCCGTGGCACGACCTTACGGACTTTGAGATTGCCGAACGTCATGGCCTGGAACGGGAGCAGATTATTGATTACAACGGTAAATTACTGCCCATAGCTGGGGAGTTTGCCGGCCAGTCCATCCAAGAGGCCCGTCCGAAAATCGTTGAGAAAATGCGCGCCAAAGGGCTGCTATTGGATACCGACGAAAACTACATCCATAACCTTGCCCTAAATAGCCGCGGCAAAGGAGTTATTGAGCCTCAGATTATGCTGCAATGGTTTGTGGACGTTAACCGCCCAGCTATGGAGTGGAAGGGCCAGATGCGCAGCCTTAAAGAAGTTATGCGGGCCGTAATTGAAGACGGTGACATAGACCTTATTCCTAAGCGCTTTGAGAAAGTTTATTACCACTGGATAGATAATCTGCGCGATTGGTGTATCAGCCGTCAAATATGGTGGGGGCACCAGATACCGGTGTGGCACAAAAGCAGTAACGATGAAGTTTACGTGGGGGTACAACCACCAAAAGGCGACGGTTGGAAACAAGATCCGGATACCTTGGACACCTGGTTCAGCTCAGCGTTGTGGACCTGGAGTACGTTGATTGATCCGGAACTGGCCAAAGACTACTCCTTATCACTAGAGGAGATTTTACAAGGTAGTATCGACTTTAATACCTATCATCCCACCTCTGTTATGGAGACCGGCTGGGACATTCTGTTCTTTTGGGTGTCCCGGATGATTTTGGCTACCACTTATGTAACCGGTGAGATACCGTTTAAGACCGTTTACTTGCATGGCCTGGTCCGTACCGAGACGGGCAAGAAGATGAGCAAAAGTAGCCCCGAAACTACTGTTGACCCCATGGAAGTCATCCCCAAATACGGCACGGACGCGCTGCGATTGGCGCTTATTAGCGGCACCGGGGCAGGGAACGACCAACGGCTAGGCATCAGCAGGATTGTGGCCAACCGAAACTTCTGTAACAAACTCTGGAATATCGCCCGCTATATTGAAGGGGTTGTAGGTGAAACCAACAGGGAAGAGGTCCACACAAAAAACGATGGAGATCACTGGATACTTAACAAGTTAAGTATTTCTGCCAAGGGGATTTCTAAGGATCTAGAGAGCTTCCGGTTTTCTGAGGCATACGAAACTTTGTACCACTTTATCTGGGACGACCTTGCCGATTGGTACGTGGAAGCCAGCAAAGTAGACCGTAATGAGCCTCTGTTGGCCTATGTCTTGGAGCAGACCCTGAAGTTGGCGCATCCCTTCGCCCCGTTTCTTACGGAGACTATCTGGGGAGAACTGGGGTGGAACCAGGACAACATGTTAATTGGTGAGCTATGGCCCAAGGTACTGGCCTTTGACTCAGCCTCGGCCCAACGTTTTGACCAGCTTAAGTTGGTTGTGTCAGAAATCCGTTGGCTAAACGCTATCAGTGGCACTAAAGCACAGGTGCTTTACTGTAAAGACGCTGTGATTCTGGACAACTCCCAGCTTGTGGCCAAATTAGGCGGGTTGAAGGAAGTTAAACAAACCGCTCAGGACTATTCGGGCGGGCTACGCCTAAGCTCCGCTGCCTTTGATGCCTGGCTTGATACCAATCCTAACGAAGTTAAAGCCAGTCTGGCCGATAAATTAAAAGAATATGAGGGTAACGCCCTGACTCTAAAAAACCGCCTGGATAAGCCAGGTTATCGCGATAATGCCCCAAAAGAACTGGTTGCCCAGTCCCAAGAGGAACTATCCGAGGCCCAAGCTAAGACAGATCAGTTACGGAAGATTTTGGAAGATTTAAAAGGCTAGGGCTTCGCGGATGTGGGCTATTGATTCGGCGGGGCGATAATCGTCAAACCACAGGACATGCCATTTGTGTTTGTCGGCGGCGATTAAGTTGGCTCTAGTATCATCTACTAGCAGAATCTCTTTGGCGTCCACACCGGCCAGCTGTTGGGCCACTTCATAGATACGGCCCTCCGGCTTCATAGTGCCTACCTTAGAAGAGTCCACAATCGTGGTGTAGGGAGCATCGGGAGTAAGCTTACGCCGGCGCAGTTCTTCCATAAAACCGGGTAAATTGTTGCTGAGTAAACCAATTTCGTAGTGTTTAGCTGCCCACGTTATAAGTTCGCTAATCCCCGGCATCGGTTCTATATTGCTTAGGTAGTATGCTTGCCAGTCAAAATCTTTTATATCCAGCTCTTTAGCCAGTCTGGAATTAAACTCCTTCATAGATATCTGGCCTTTGTTAATGGCCTCATTGTGGCGCCAGTACACGGTTTCTATGATATCGACCGGCTTTCCGATGTCCTCGGCTATTCGGGTAAAAGCTCGGTGGAAAAAACGTACCAACGTACCGTTAACGTCAAAATAGACAAATTTGACCCCTGTTTTGGAAATTTTTTTAAGTTGTTCATCGGCTGATTGAGAACCACCACTGGACTTAACACCCAGCAAACTCTCGACAGTGGTTCCGGTAGCCATGGCTATGGCGCTGACCGTGAAGACGGAAGGGGAGCGAATAGCGCCACGTTCGATTTTTGCCAGCGTGGAGTAGGAGAGCTTGGCCTTATGGCACAGCTCCTGTTGCGTTAAACCAGCCCGGCGGCGGGCCAGTTGCAGCCGTTTTCCGAGAGCCTTTTCATCAATAGCAACACCACCGTCTGCCACACTCATATAGCCTTATAATACCAGACAAATCACTTTTAGCTAATAGATATAAGCTGTTAGCTAGCCTTAGAGTGCTAGTTTTGCCGCTAAGTTGGCCAGCTCGGTATCATCCACCTGGTTCAGACCTCGCCTCTTGTAGTATTCCTTAGCGTGATTGAACGGTACAAGATGTATGTGAACATGTGGTACATCTGTACCAACCACCTTAACGCCCACATATTTGACCTTTAAAACTTCACGCAGCCGGTTAGCCACTTTCTTGCAGGCTGCCATTACTGCCTGGTAATCCTCGTCCGGTAAGTCCCATAGGTATTCCACCTGTTTTTTAGAAACTACCAGCACGTGCCCAGGCACAATCGGGAAGATATCTAAAAAGGCCAGGGACTTATCATCCTCGTAAACCTTGTGGCAAGGGATTTCGCCCTTAATAATTTTGGTAAAAATACTGTCTGTCATCTAGAGAATCAAACTTAGGATACTTAACATTATTATAAAAAATATTACTCCGGCGATGGCTGACGCGGTAAGTGAACGTTGGGTATTGTTGCCGCTGTTTTTCTGTAGTTTTGTATAAAGCCAGGTGGACGCGCCCACCGAAACCATCAAAGAAACCAGCCATGCGCTCATAAGTTAATGATAGCAGAATGTGGCGGAGAGGGTGGGATTCGAACCCACGGAGACCTTGCGGCCTCACCACATTTCGAGTGTGGCGCACTAGACCGGACTATGCGACCTCTCCTTGTGAGTCTGATTCTATCAGAGCTTTAAATGCCCTACCACCTTTGTACGATTTTATCTGTTGTTCGCGTCGCCAGGCATCGTCTTTTGTTTTAAACCGCTCAGAGTATACGAGCTCCCACGGTCTCAGGCCCCGAGTTGAGCGATTCGCTCCCCTGTTGTGGTAGGCCAATCTGGTTTTCAAATCTGAAGTATAGCCAACGTAATATCTTGGTTTGATTTTACTTGACAGAATATAGACAAAATACATCCTAAGATTCAACCACCCACCGCCTGTGGCGGGGCCCCGCGAAACGCGGTGGTCGGCCACTCTTCCATATGCTATTTTGACCCTATTTTAACCAATCCTCAAGACGTCCAATCCGTAATTTATCCTTTTGCGCCTGAGCGGTAAGCACCTGGATATCCTGTAAAAACTCAGGCCTGAAGTGCATCAGCACAATATCACCGGATTCCAGATGTCCGATATTGTCTTGAAAGTGCATGGCGCCTTTGTCCACCGTGGCATGCCACATTATGATGGCGTGCATACCGCACTCGGTAGCAGCCTGACGAGTTATATCGTTAAAAGCTCCGTACGGTGGCCTGAAAAGCGTTGGGCGGCGGCCAAAGACCTGGGCGTAAGTATCCGCCGCGCCGCATATTTCGGCTTTTTGTTGGTCTAGGTTAAGTTTGGGCAGCTGTGGATGGCTAAGGGTATGATTCTCTACCGTCAGACCCGCCGACTGAAGTTTGGCAAAATATTGGTAATTATCTTTTATGACACCGTTATATAGAAACATCGTGAAGGGCAGGTGGTGGCCGGTCAGCCAATCCAGTGTTTCCGGAGACTGAGCAACACCATCATCTATACCCACGAAAACCACGGGATCGGTAGTAGAAACCTTATAGACAACCTGGGCGGCATTGGGTGGCACGAATTGCGGTTCAACCGGTCCTCGCCACTGCATCAAAAGAAGCGGCGGCGTTTTTGTGACTTGTGGCGCTTTAATAGGCTCCGGCCTGACCTCATGCTTAGGATGAACGCTGGTTTGAAGTGCAAGAACCGACTCAGTGCGATGAGGCATATGATTCTGCGAACCATTAGCCAGTTTTATGCTCAAGCCGACCATTATCGCAACCACGATAACAACCAGGTTTTTCTGCCTGGAAACAATTCTAAAAATCTTCCTGCCGGCGCTCTTTCTCCCAGTAGCCATAGTCGGACTATTATAACCTGATAAACACCTTATAAACAAAACCTCTAAGCTACTTTTGCGGCTAATCGCTTGGAGGGTGAAGTAGATTATCTTACAATAAGCTTATGCAATTTGTGCGCAAAGCCGCGCTGGTGGTTGTGGTACCGCTGTTTAGCCTGTTGTTATTCGGCTTGGCCGTTGACATCGGTTTTGTGCGAGTCGTTACTCATCCCGAAAAAATCAAACAGATCTTAAATGATAGCGGCGTGTACAACTCGGTGGTTAGCGGGCTTTTGGACCAAGCCAAGCAAGTTTCGAGTAATAGCGGTGACATATCGCTGAGTAACACTTTAGTGCGCAACGCTGCCGACCAAGCCATAACGCCAACCTTCTTAAAACAAAACACCGAAACGTTTATTGATAGTGTCTACCGCTGGCTGGATGGCAAAAGCGCCAGCCCGGACTTTCTTATAGATTTAACTAGCGTAAAAACCCAGTTTGCCGATAATGTCGCTAACAATTTACAGCCGCAGCTTGCCGCTTTACCCGTTTGCCCGGCCGGCACGAATGTCCAGTCTTTTGATGCTTTTAACGCCACCTGTCTGCCCCGTGGTGTTACGGCGGCACAAGCCGTCGCCAATGTAAAAAGTGATCTTTTAAGCGGTAAGGGCTTTTTGGATAACCCAACTATCACCGCCAAGGATCTCAAATCTTCAGACTCTAACCAGTCCGTATTTACCGACAACTTAAAAGACGCCCCTAAAGCCTACCAAAAGGCAAAAAGCAGCCCAGTCATACTGGCTCTGCTAGCTTTACTAATTGCTGCCGCCATTATTTTTTTGAGCCCCACCCGGCGCAGCGGTTTTAGAAGGGTAGGGATAACCTTACTGAGCATGGGCGTATTTATAGTGATATTTGCCTGGGGGCTAAACCAAGCAACAAGCAAAGCCTTGCCTAAGCTCAAACTTAACAATGTTGTGTTACAAGAAAAAGTCAAAGTTTTGGCCCGCGACATCGTTAAAGAAGTAGACAATACCTACTACATCGTTGGCGCGACTTATGCCGTGATTGGCGCCGGGTCGTTAGCCGGAGCAATGTTTTTGTTCAAGGGTCGCGGAACTGGATCGGGCAAGAGTGATACCTCCGACCACCAACCTCCAACGTCCGACAAACCCGTCAGCACTGCCGAACCAGCAAAAAAACTACCCAGTAAAAAGACCATCGTGGTCCAGTAGTAAAATCTAGTTGGTTAACCTTTTCGGTTGGCTGTAGCGCTCCACGAACCGGCCTAGAATTAACTCCGGCACGGTAATCGTTTCTTTATGGGCTAGTGCTATAAGTTTCTCGGCATCTTCGGGTGGAAAGTAGCCCACATGTTTATAGGCATTGACTCTGATAGCTAAGGCGTGGCTGTCGAGTGTCGGGTGAAATTGCGTGGCGTAAATGTTTTCCTTAACTTTAATCATTTGGACCAAGCAGCTTTTGGAACTAGCCAAGTGAGTTGCCTGAGGTGGAACGTGTTGGCAGGCCTCTTTGTGCCCAACGAACGCCCGGAACTTTTTGGGCAAACCAGCCAGAAGCGGGTCGTCCGAGGCTTCGTTGCTTAAAGAAACGGTAACAGCCCCAACACCTTCGCCGTATTGTTCTTTGGATACACTTCCGCCCAGGTAAGAGGCTAAAATGCCTAAGCCGTAGCACTCGCCAAGGAAGGGAAAGTCCTTGGCCATAATTTTATCCATCAGCGAGTACAATCGTGATTCTATCTTTCGTTGGTCTGGCTTCTTGTTGTGGTCACTGACATTGTATGGAGCGCCGCCAATGATGACGCCCGAGTAGCCATCCAGGCTGACATCCGGTATACCCTCTTTTTCTGTCCGAACCCTGTGAACATTTGAAGGGTTTAAGTTTCCAAACCTAAGGATCGCGGCCAGTTCGTTATCGGCAACGTCATCTTCGGGGCGGAGCTGCAGCACTAAAAACGGCTTTATCATCTGGGGGATTATACCCCAAACCCAGAATAATATTCCAGGCTAATGCTCCTAAGAAAACCAAGCAGGCATAACAAGTTTTTGCAGTTATGCATTTTGCGCGGAGGCATTAAGGTCTTTTGTCCTAACAAGTACCAGGCCACGGACAGCATATTTTCCAACCGATTCAACTTTTACGTGCCCGGGCATCCATACGGTCGCTTTGCTGTCGCGCACCCATTCTTCCGCTTCTGGTAAGACGAGTTCCGGGTAGGTGGCCGCAAGCAAAACCCTACCAAAAACCACGTCGGTACCCACCTCGTCTTCTAGGGCAGGGTTAGCAACAACCTCCCAGCCTTCATCTGTTTCAACACCGCGCAGCCTTGTCAGAGCCAATGTGTGCCTGGTATTAGACTCTAGCCCAAAAATCTGTAAAACCGCCGCAGGTATATTTGACCTATGGTACTCGGCTGGGATACTCAACTCTTTTACTACTTTTAGAATCATGTGCCTATGCCGTCATGCTTTTATACGACTATTTTGATAATACTACACCAATATGTTTTTGCCTCAGCCGCATCTCTAGGGCCTAAACTTCCAGGCAGCGCCAGAAATAACTGCCAGGAAGCTAGCACCGCCTGCCAATAGCACAAGATTAGATTGACCGTGACCAGTACTGGCACTAGAAGCTGCTACTTGAGCCTCTGGGGCGCGAACTGCCGTATCCCTACTAACACTATCCCCCCAAAACTTCTGGCATCGGAGAAGATACTTCTATGTTTGCTGCACAATAATTGGCCGCTCGACGCGTTCAGTGGTTCTGGATGGTAGTCTATCTTCGATCATTAAGCCTAGAATTAATAACAATACTGCCACTACGACTACTCTAAAAAGTCTTGCATTAAGATTTATATACATTTTATAGCCACTCAGCTACCCCGCCATGGTGCGAACACGTACCGCTACGGGATTGACTAAAGCTATATGTTCCATCACCACATTTCGCCGTGGCCCCCGATGGCGTGCTAGGTGCACTATATGGACTACATACCACGTTGCCAGCAGTATTAACATAGGTACCGTTAGGGCAATTTACTGCCGGTGGGACATAAACTTTTGTACCCACATTGGTAACTTGAGCGACCGGAGATACCGTAACTACCTCCGATATTTTTTCACGACTAGTTTCTTTGTTGTTTGTATATGTAACCCTGTAGGTTACAGTCTTAGCCCCGTTTACTCCAGTGACCGTGACCACCGACTTGCCAGATGGTAAATTGGAGTCATTTTTGGCCGTGAATTCGTACGGAATAGACTGCGTTTCCGTGATAAGCTTAACTTCAATCTTATCTCCTCGAACAGCATTTGGGGTAGGGGTAGGGACAGGGGTTGATATCTGGGGTGGCGCTACAGCAGCACCAGCTAAGCCAATTGTTGAGGAAGCAATTAATCCGACTGCGAGCTTTCGCCCAAGTGATAGAGCCTTAAACCAACCAAACATTTTCTTACCTCTGGTATTTGACCTCATAATAAACTCTTTTGCGGTAAATGCAAACTATTTTAGTGTAGAATTGAAGTTAGGTTCAAATCTCGGCTTCCCAGCCAAGATGTGCACTAAAGGAGACCACATTGCATAGTAAATTCGTGAGCTGGCTTCACTTACAAAGAAAACTATATAGAAAATGGTATTTGCTCCTTGGACTACTGCTTGTCTATCCATTTCTACTACAGTTTTATGGTATTCAGGAATTCATCCTTGCCGAAACCTTTGTAGCCTTATTGTGGTACGCCAAGGAAACTTATGATATAAAGCAAAATTCAAATAAACAAATAAAAGAGGCCCGAAAACAAACATATCTTAATACTCGACCCTTTATGAGAATAAATTGGGACAATGATGAACATAAAGCAATATTCGTAGTTAATGAAGGTGGTGGAGTTGCGGTAGATCTAACTATAGAGTTCTTAAGCGACAATAAGGTCAAAGAGGCCCAGAGTAGACCTGTGATGTCAACCGGCCCACAATCTGTAACCAGGATTGACTACCGTGATTTTGGGCTAACTGATGGCACATTCAATGAACAGTTTTCTCCATTGAAGAATCAATATGAAATCAGCATGAAATACAAGGATCTGGTGAATAATTCTTACGAACAAGTTTTCAATACCGACGCTAGTTACAATGACCGTTACAAAGTTATTGAATGGGACATCCCAGAAGATTTTAAAAAAATGCAGTACAGGATGTTAAAGATAAAAAATAATCGTAAATAAGAATTGGCCAACGATAAGGTCTAAAACATCTAGACCTAGATGCTCAGCCAGTGCTGTGTTGGGTTCGGACTCGAGAAAAACAGAGAGAGGGAAGGACGAAAAGCAAGCAGAGACGAGGACTGTTTGAGCGCAACGAGTTCCGCAGGCTCACTTACTTTGAAAGCTGAGTGACCATCCAGTTTTCGAATGTCCGAGAGTTTTGGCGTTACCTTTTCGGTAAAAGGTGGCAAAAGATTGCTTCTTGAAAAGCAGATTTATAATTTAGGATTTTTCATCCAAGAAAGTTTCTTTTTGGTTTTTCGCTTAGCCATAGTGTTTAGTATGTTCGAAAACCCTAGTGAACGAGTACTCGGAAATCTTATTATTCAAATCTGTTTTATCACTAGTAAGCACTAGTTTTTCCCTTATAGCACACATTCCCTGAGTCATGATCGTACGCAGATATGTACGCTGAGTAGTCGTCGCTACCGGCGCCATACCTAGAACCGGAGTAGCCACTACTGTTTTTTGTTGATTTTTCATAGTTCACACACAGGGTGTAGTAATACGTATATGTCGTTTTGGTTGATAGAGATAGTTGAGAGCTGTACGAATCATTGTTGCTGGTTGCCGGTTTGCTGTTTGGTGTGTATTTGATTGCATTTGATTCGATTAGTTTTTTTGCGTCTCCGCTAACATCTAGAGTGTCTAAACTATCCGGAAGCTTGTTGTTCTGATCCGCATAATTATTAATACCGCCTTGTACGGTACTCATATTATTTTCTATGAGCCTGTCCACGCGCCTGGCTCTTTCGCCAACTATGGGCCCGGCTATCCCAAGGATGCTTATAGCTGCCACTACGGCAACCATTGATATAGCAAAGAACTTTCGTATCCAAGCTAGACGAGAGGGATTTAGCGTCCTAAGGAAAAGCGCGGCGTAAATAACAGTAATAATTAAAGCGCTATATAGCGCAACCTTCGTGTTGGTTGTGTCCGAACTGCTAATGGCTAGTTGCACGGCAGAAAAGACAGCGGTAATTAAAGACCCTATGCAAAATAGCGCGAATAACACCGCATGTATTACCATCACGACCATACTTGCGCCTGCTTTTTTAGCAGGCTCGTGTTTTGAATAAAAATGGTCGCACACAAAAGAAATAGGCAACAGAACTAGCACCGCCGCCAACGCGTAAACTGTAAAGGTGCTAGTATCGCTGTCTGCCACATACGATGCCATGGTAGACACTGTAAGGATAGCTAACGATAGGACCGTCCAACCCCAAAAGGCATATGTCAACCACTGTAGAACAATTACTCCCGAACTAGACTTGGAATTGCTGGCAGGCTGTGGTGGAGGTGTGTATGGAGTTTGTGGAGATTCCTGTGATGGTGTCTGTGGAAAGCCTGTGGTTGGATGACTACCAGTATTCTCCTCGGGCGGCGGAGTCTGCTGCGGCATATTGAGCGGCTGGGAATGGCCTTGCGTATCGGAAGTAACGCTTGGCCCATTGTTCGGATATTGCTGCCCGACGGGATAGTTCGGATTTGGGTTTTCAAAATTTTGGTTTTCGTTTGGATCCATAAGGAATTCCTAAAATTGCGCACTGTTAATGCACACATCTAATCAAATCTTTCATGTAAACTCAAGCGTTTACACAGTAAAAGCCAGGTGCGACTAATCTTGAAGGTTAAGTACGGTACTGATAGTTGACTATGGCTGACTAGCCCTCAGTTTACTTAAATCAGGTTTCCTATTTAGAACTTGGTACCTGAACCCAACCATCGCGATTTGCCCGATTGCCCGATAGGGAGTTTTACGTAAGGTGGTGGCTGTTTCACTGACTGCATGCCGTCCTACTACTGCGCGGCTGCGTAGAGAAGGACGTACGCTAGTTGCCCCGCTCTGATGATCTTCTTTCATGTCTACCAAAGAATCTATTAGGTAGCCAGCTCGGCTAAAGCTAGCGAGCCAATCATTAAACACGCTTCTTTGAGCAGCATCGTGACGACCTTCTACGGGCAGGGCCAGTAGACCAGAATATACGTCAGCTTCTTCGTTTCTTAGCCGCACCAGTTCTTCTGCTTCCTCTGTTTCGGTTAGCGCTTCGGTCAATATGCCAACTAGCCCGATTTTATCCATTATTTCCGACTGGCGCTCAGGAGTTTGAGCGGCCATATACTTTCTGATTCTGTCCTGGCTACCAATGCGAATTCCCTCGAGATTTTCTCCGGCAAGAATAGAAGTTATATGTGGGACTACACTGCCACTTTTCTCGACATCAAGAAGCTGATCTATAATATATGCGCCGCCTAAAAGCGCACGCCAATCTCTTACCTCTTGGTCCCCAATATCTGCTCCGAACGATTCCGCTACTTTTGCTAGAAGCAAACCAGTCCCTGAATAATTTTCTCCATCTAAATTAGTCTCAGCTTGTGGCTGAGACTGAAGCAAATCCGTAGAGAAAGGTGCCGTCCTTTCACGAATATTCATTCATAATTAATAACATTAAATGTACCGTTAGTCAACGATAGTAAGCGGCAACCCTCTACTAAAAAGGTCTTGGCTAGTTTTTCGCTTAGCCGTATGGCCTATTCTAAAAACTACTGAGTTAGTATGTCGGCGCTAGCGGCCATGAAGACAGTGTCTATCTTGCCACTGGTGTTAACTCCGAAGGAAACCACGTACTTGTTGGCTGATTGCCCCACTATGGTGGTGTCGGCTCCGAAATACTTGCCGTAAAAACCGTTCCTAAATGATGCCAGTGTGGCATCGGACAGTTTGAAGTCCCATGGGGAAGTGCCGGAGTTAAGATAGTCCAGGTCTTTAACCGCTTGGGTGGCTGTTTCCGCGCCGCCTTTTTCTGAAGCGGCGATTACTACGGTGACCGATGTTGCCATATAGCCTTCAAGCGCAGCCGTATTTTGAGATTCTATGGCTGCCGCGGTGTTTTCTTTAAGCGAGTCGGAAATCGTTACCTTGGCCGGAGCAGGAGTGGGGGAAGAAGCCTTTTTTTGTTCTGTGGATTTTTTTGCTGAGCTTGAAGCCAAAGATAAATTGCCAGCTTTATCGTAGGCACTGTTCGTATCATTTTTAGCGTGCCACACATACCACCCTACAAAACCGATAATCGCCAATATTACCAAAATTAGAACTGCTTCTATCGCTGTAAAACCTTGTTGTTTTTTGTCTTTCTTTGGTTTTTTCTTTTCTTTTTTACCTTTGTCTTTGGACATTTTAGTAAACCCCTTTATTGCACCATCATAGCACCATCCCCCTTATGTTTATACCGACGACAAGGTAGGAACCAGGTTTAATCTGTTTTTATTGGTGCATCTTGTAGCTCTGCTGGGATAGCGTAACCCCATTTGTCCAGCTTGGCATAGACCTTTGTCCTAGCGCTAAGCAACAGTACATCAAGCTCTTCCTGGTTCATGTATGTGCCATTGTTTTTCTGAATTTGGACCTGCGATAACGGACGTAAATCTATACCAACTGCTTGCAACACGTCACGCTCCTCTGATATAAAATCCGTAGTAAATCGCAAAAGCCTGGATATTACACTTCGTAATCCGACGGATTCTCTTAAGGCTTCTGGATCTAGCAGACGGCCAGCCGAGATGTAGACACGATTGGGTATTACACTGGAAGTCTCGTTTTGCCGCATCAGCTTTTTAGGATTATTAATTCCCATGGCGTAACCCCACACTTCGGTTCCATCATCCTCGGCCACTTCTTCAGACTCAATGTCGTCTCCCTCAATCTCAGGTAATACAAGTTCCGGATCCTCAACTACTTCTGGCTCAGAAGCTGCTTCATCGGTTTCAAGAATCGAACCACTAATTATATGTTGTTTTATCGGATCGTCACCAAGTCTACCTAATTTAGCAACTTCGGTTAACGGCTCAGGGGGCTGCTTTAGGTCTTTTTTTTTAGATCATCATCTTCAGATGACCGGACCGATAGTTCTTCGGACAGGCCCACAAGGTCATCTAAGCCAATGATGTTACCAAGATTATTAGCGAACCTATGCCGACCGTTACTTATAGATTTTTCGATTATTCCTTCATCTGCAGCAATATCTACATTACTCAAACCATTAATGTGCTTTACGACCCTTGACGCCTGTATTGCCACC
>JACRBB010000012.1 GCA_016234585.1 Candidatus Saccharimonadota bacterium | reverse complement strand
CCAAGGCTTTGAACGGCACATATTAAGCTCTATCGATGGTAATGTGTCCGGCCAAGATAGTGGCTATGCTGAAACCATTAACTTCAGTAAATTCGGGACGGTTCCCGCTAACCAGGCGAGGCTGGTCTGACGATGAAGATTAAGGGTGGGCGATATCAAATATGCGTGTCTGGCGCTGCCAAAGGCGAAAGTGTGGAGCAGGGCCGGGAACTTGCTAGTGAGGCTGGCAAAGCGATAGCTAAAGCCAGGCATACCCTTTTAACCGGCGCTACAAGTGGTCTGCCCGAGCAAGCAGCCAGTAGCTATAAAAGCGCCGGTGGATTGATGAGTCTGGGAATAAGTCCGGCAGCCACTAAGATAGAGCATGTCGTAAAGTACCGTTTACCGGTGAACCAGTATGACTGCATCTTATATACGGGCTTGCATTACATAGGCCGTGATACGTTGCTGATTAACTCGGCGGACGCGGTGGTAAGCATTGGCGGTCGTCTAGGAACACTGCATGAGTTTACTATCGCCATGGAAACCCGCACCCCAATCGGTTTCTTACAGGGAGCCGGCGGTATCAGTAATGAGATAGAAGAATTTTTGGAGTTTTTGCCAAACGCCCATAAAGAATTGGTTTTGTTCGATACCGATGCCGACCGGCTGGTAGCCAAACTAAGCTCGCTCTTAGATGAACTGTACGAGCCATACGCCAGCGTCTATAAATAGCCTTAACTGACTTTAGGTACCCAGGATTGGTACAATTAAAGGATGAGTAAGTTCAAGTTGGTCAGTGATTACCGGCCGACTGGTGATCAGCCGTCGGCTATTACCCAGTTGACCAAAGGCCTGGACAGCGGCGTCAAAGAACAAACCTTGCTAGGTGTTACCGGTAGCGGTAAGACTTTTACCATGGCAAACCTGATAAATCACACCGGCAAACCAACGCTGGTGCTTTCGCATAATAAAACTCTGGCCGCCCAGCTATACAACGAATTCCGCCTATTTTTCCCTGATAACGCCGTCCATTACTTCGTAAGCTACTTTGATTACTATCAACCCGAAGCCTATATGCCTCGCTCCGACACCTACATAGAAAAAGATAGTGATATTAACGAGGAGATCGACCGTTTGCGCCATGCCGCTACAGCGGCTCTTTTATCGAGGCGTGATGTCATAATAGTGGCTAGCGTTAGTTGTATATATGGCATCGGCTCGGTGGAAGACTACGATAACCTGGCTGTCCGGCTTAAAAAGAACGAACGGCGGATCCGTGATAAGTTGCTGCGGCAACTTACCGATATCCAGTATCACCGTAACGACATGGCCTTCGAGCGGGGCAACTTTAGGGTTAGAGGCGATACGGTTGACATTTTTCCAGCCGGCGAAGAAAGCGCCTATAGGATTGAATTTTTTGGCGATGAGCTGGATAGAATAACTAAAATCAATCCGTTGACCGGCGAAATAGAAAAGACTTTGCCAGAATTAGTCATTTATCCTGGCAGCCACTATGTGACCCCAAACGAGAAGCTTCAAATCGCTCTGGGAAAAATCCGGGAAGAAGCCGACCAGCGGATAGCTTGGTTTAAAAAGCAAGGCAAATTGATAGAAGCTCAGCGCATTGACCAGCGGGTTAAATTCGATCTGGAGATGTTAGAACAGACGGGCTTTGTCAAAGGTATCGAAAACTATAGCCGCTATCTTACCAACCGGGAGGCCGGTGAGCAGCCGGCAACGCTGATGGACTATTTTCCAGATGACTATCTATTACTAATTGATGAGTCACATATGACCATTCCTCAAGTTCGCGGTATGTATCACGGTGACCGAGCTCGCAAGGAGGTATTGGTGGAACATGGTTTCCGGTTGCCAAGCGCATTAGACAACCGGCCGCTGACATTCAGTGAGTTCGAACGGCATGTCAACCAGGTTGTCTATGTCAGTGCCACACCGGCAGAGTATGAACTATCACGAAGCCCGGAACCCGCCCAACAGATTATCCGTCCGACGGGCCTGCTGGATCCAATTATAGAAGTCCGCCCGGTCGAGGGCCAGGTAGATGATTTGATTGCCGAAATACGCTTAAACATCCAAAAAGGCCAGCGTGTTTTAGTAACCACCCTGACCAAACGGATGTCGGAAGATCTTGCCGAGTACCTAAAGGAGCTGGATATCAAAGTGGCCTATATTCATAGTGATATTGATACCATGGACCGTACTGATATCCTGCGTGACTTGCGGCTTGGGGTTTTTGACGTTTTGGTAGGTATCAACTTGCTTCGTGAAGGCCTAGACCTGCCGGAGGTCAGCCTGGTGGCGATACTGGACGCTGACAAAGAAGGGTTTTTACGAAGTTCGCAGGCTCTCATTCAAACTGTCGGCCGGGCCGCCAGACATCAAGAAGGACGAGTCATAATGTACGCCGACGTGATCACCGGCAGCATGCAAAAGACCATTGATGAGACTAACCGGCGTCGCGAGGTCCAGGAGAAATATAACAAGCAGCATAATATTACGCCTGCCAGTATCTCCAGGGCTGTTGGCGAGCTACTGCCTAGAGCTGAGAAACAGCAAAAACCAAAATTGGACCTAAAAAAGATACCGAAAGACGAATATAAGCATTTAATCCATGAGCTTAGCGTTCAGATGGATCTGGCCGCCGCCAACCTGGAATTCGAAAAAGCCGCTGACCTACGCGATCTGATAGCCGAAATAAACGATAAGTTGGACAACTCCTCTGTAAAATGATGAAATGCTTTTTCTCGCCGTTGTCCACGGCCAACGCCAGTCTGTTATACTTACATTCATTGAAGTTATGAGTAAGTTGACACGCAAAGCCGTATTAAAGCTGGCTCACTTGAGCCGCCTGAAACTAAGCGACGAAGAAGTTGATAGATTCGCTGTCGAGCTAACCCACATTTTAGAATATGTTGAAACCCTTAACTCGGTGGATGTGCGCGGGCTGGAACCCACCTACCAAATCACCGGGCTTAAAAATGTTACTAGAGGTGATGAGATTAAAAAGTATCAGGCTCAACCCAAAGACTTGCTAGCTAGCGCGCCAGCCGCAAAAGACGGCCAATATAAAGTTAAAAGGATTGTGGGGTAATTTTATGGTCGAGTGGCCGGCATTGTCAGTGATTGCCTCTAGGGTCCAAAGTGGCCAACTGAAGGCTGTGGATCTAGTGGCTAAATCCCTTCAGGCTATCACCGATAAACGGGAGTATCAGGCCATAATTTCGACAGTTACCGATAGGGCTAAACAGCGAGCTTCTCAGATTGACGAAAAGGTAAAAAACGGCCTTTCAGTCGGGCCTTTGGCGGGCGTCCCGTTTATCGCCAAAGATAACTTTTTGACTTTCGGTGGCGAAACCACAGCCGCCAGTAATATCTTGCGTGGGTTCAAGGCGCCCTATCAAGCCTCGGCTGTTGAAAAGCTAGAAGACGCCGGCGCAGTTTGCGTGGCCAAAGCTAACCTGGATGCTTTTGCCCATGGTAGCAGTACCGAAAACAGTGATTGGTTCGTGACCAAAAACCCGCATGATAAAACCAGAGTTCCAGGTGGCAGTTCCGGCGGTTCGACAGCAGCCGTTATTTTAGATTTGGCGCCCTTCGCGCTTGGTACCGATACTGGCGGCTCCATTCGCTTGCCGGCCAGTTTTTGCGGCGCCGTCGGGCTAAAACCCACCTATGGACTGGTTAGCCGTAGCGGGGTCGTAGCCATGGCCAGCAGCACCGACGTTATTGGGCCATTGACTCGGACGGTTGAAGACGCTGCCTTGGTGCTGGATGTAATGTCCGGATTTGACCAGCTTGATAGCACCATGATAGAGCGGGATAACAATCCATATACCAATCTGGACACTAAAATCGAAGGAAAAAAAATCGGCGTCGTCAAGGAATATATGGCCGAGGGTCTGGAGCCTGGTGTGCGTGTTCAGATAGAATCGGCTATAGATAAGTTTAAAAAAGCCGGCGCTCAAGTAACAGAGGTAAGTTTACCAAGTTTACCTCTGGCTCTGGCCACCTATTACATCGTTTGCCCGGCAGAAGTCAGCAGTAATTTAGCCCGTTATGACGGCCAGCGGTATGGTCATAGCTCAAAAAATGCCAAAGATTTAGACGAAAGTTACGAATTAAGCCGGGAAGAGGGTTTTGGTCTGGAAGCGAAACGGCGGATTATGATTGGTACTCATGTATTGTCCAGCGGTTACTACGATGCTTACTATAAGAAAGCTCAGACCGTGCGGACTAAGATAATTAACGAATTTCACCAGGCCTTTACTGGCTATGATTTTTTGATAGGTCCGACCGCCCCGATGGTGGCTTTTAAAATCGGCGAACGCACCGATGACCCGCTTAAAATGTACTTGACAGACATAATTACCGTAGCCGCGAACATGGCCGGCATTCCGGCAATCAGTATCCCAGCCGGTAAAAGCCAGGGCTTGCCGGTCGGTTTGCAGCTGATTGCCCCCCAACGGGCCGATCGGGCGCTGCTGGGCATTGCCAAAGCTTTCGAGGAGTTAGCTTAAACTATGAGTATTAGTACCATCTTCTTAATCTTAGCTATCGTTTTTGGCGTAGTGATGCTTATGAGCGTCGGTATTTTAAGCCGGCGGATGACTCATAAACTCAATCAAGACTACTTCCAGAAACACTGGTTGGAACTGCTACAGCGGGTAAAGACGTCTGACGGTATGATTTTGGCGGTTATCGACGCCGATAAGTTACTGGATGAAGCCCTAAAGAAGCGTAACTATAAAGGCAAGACCATGGGTGAGCGATTAGTGTCGGCCCAGCGTTCTTTAACGGATAACGATTCGGTTTGGTATGCCCATAAACTTCGTAACCGGTTGG
>JACRBB010000011.1 GCA_016234585.1 Candidatus Saccharimonadota bacterium | reverse complement strand
TACCAAGTCACTTAACTGCTTTTGGGCCGCCTTGTCCTGCAGTGTGTTTTCGTCGACATTAAAGAGGTAAATGACCGGCTTCATGGTCAAAAGCTGGAGCTCTTTTTGCAGCCAGCTCCACACTTCAGGGTCGAACTCGCTTTGCTTTGAGATAAGTGGCTCGTCTTTGTTTAGTAGGTCCAGCGTGTGCTCTATGGCTTCTAGCAGAGGTTTGATTTTAGTGTTAGCTTTGGCTTCTTTTTGGAGAACCGGCAGGCGTTTTTCGACTGTTTGCAGATCGGCCAAAACTAACTCGGTGTTTATAACGTCGATGTCCCTTTTTGGGTCGTGCTTTTCATCAACGTGCTGAACGTTGGAGTCCGAAAAAGCCCGCACCACATGGCAGATAGCGTTGCAGCAGCGGATATTAGCTAAAAACTGATTACCCAAGCCTTCACCCTTGCTGGCGCCAGCTACCAGGCCGGCGATATCCACAAAGGTTACTGTAGCGGGCACGATTTTTTGGGATTTATATAGCTCGGCCAGTTTGGCTAAGCGTTCATCGGGGATAGGCACAATACCGGTGTTTGGATCGATTGTGGCAAAAGGGTAATTAGCCGCCAAAATATCATTGTCGGTCAAGGCGTTAAACAGGGTAGACTTGCCAACATTTGGCAACCCCACGATTGCGATACTCAAAGCCATATAGTTATTCTAACAGATTACAGCTATTGCAAAAATAGGCAAAATATGCTAATATGTATCTGTTAGTCAATAAAAACAAAAAAATGCCCGAAGAAAAATCAATACCTAGGTCATCTTTAAGTGCCGCAGACCCCAAAGCTGCAGGCGAAGAACAACGTGGTTTTAACGTTGTAAAAATACGGATTGCTAAGCTCTTAAAATCAGTTTGGCAGTATCGGTTGATAATCGGCTTAATTTCGGGCATTACGTTATTGGCTGGAAGCTTGGTTTTCGTAGTCTACATGCTGTTTTTGCCGCAATCTATCCACTATGCTTTTGCCAACCAACAAAGCTGTGTTGGGAGTCCGGTAATTTTCCCAAACACCTTCAAAACAGATGCTAAAAGCACATTTATCCTAAGCCACAAGCCAACAATATCTATCGGCCATAAGCCGATTTTTTCGTATCAGTTATGCGCTACGCCCAAAAATACCCCTTCGCAGCGTACTACCTCTGTTAGTCACCAGTGGATATCGGTTAACGGTTTACATGTTGGCAAATCAATCAAAGTTATCACTCCAAGTTACCCGGCAGTTTACGCGCCCAACTTCGGTGTAAAAGCCGTACCAGTAGATAAACCTTTGACTTTTAAGCTTAACTCAAACGATGTCACCTTTAGCTACGCCATTGCCGCCAACGGTCAGACCAGCACATGCTCCAAGCAAAAAACAGAGCTAAGTTGCAGCCTAACACCTCTAAAATTAGCTTATTCAACCAGCTACAAAGCTTCCTTAGTTAGGATGTTCAACGGCCAGGTAGCCGGCAATATAACCTCAAAAACCCTTCAGACAATTACCGCTACGGCTATTACCCAAACCTCTATCAACCCAGGTTCTACCGTTTATGACAAACCTCAGCAGGTCACCATACAAACCGATAAAGATATTACTAGCCTGGATAAGGTGAGTCTGACCACCAAGAAGCCCGATGGCTCCGTACTTACAGTTGCCGCCACGGCATCTTTTAGCGGCCGGACTATAACCGTTAATATCGCTGAGCAGTTACCTCGCAAAACAGTATTTAGTCTTCACATAGACAACCTGACAGCTAGCGACAACAGCCGCCTGGAACATCCTTATGATTTGTCTTTCACGACTTCGGGCGGACCCAAAGTAACGACCATCAGCATGCCTTCCACAGGCGTAGTATCGGGGCAGACGACTACCATTTCGTTTGACCAAGCTTTACTGGCAAGCCAGGATCCGCAGCAAATTGCCTCGCTTTTAGTAAACGGGGCCAAGCAAACGGCAACTATTACCTTAAAGAGTAATAAAATAGTTATCATCCCCAAAGACGCGTTTCCGGTCTGCGCCCGCATTACGGTACAATTGAACGCTACGGCCCAAAACGCTTACGGTGTTTCTGGCGATTCAGCCTGGAGCTTTGGCTCGCGGGCCAGGTGCTACACCACCTACAGTATCGGTACGTCGGTGCTGGGGCGTTCCATCGTGGCTTATCAGTTCGGTAGCGGTCCGAACATGATTTTATACATCGGCGCCATGCATGGTAACGAGCAAAATTCGATGGTAGTTTTGCAAAAATGGATTGGTGAACTGGATGCCAACCCCGACAGTATTCCGTCTGGCCGAACCATCGTTGTTATACCTAACACTAATCCCGACGGCGTGGCCAGCAATACCCGGCTTAACGCTTCCGGGATTGATTTAAACCGTAACTTCCCAGCCGACAATTGGCAAACTAATGTGACTGAGCCGGGCGGAGGTGGCGCCATGACCACTGCGGGTGGTCCTACTCCATTATCTGAGCCGGAATCCAAAGCTCTGGCAAACTTTGTGCAAGCCAAACAACCCCGCTTGATGCTGACCTACCATAGCCATGCCGGTGTGGTTGAGGCGAATGAAGCCGGTGATTCGGTGGCTCTTGCCGCTACTTACGCCGCCAAGGCCGGCTATAGCGCCATCCCCACATCTTCTATAGGAAATACTTTTGATTACAGCACAACAGGGGCGCTTGAAGACTGGATGAAGGATGATTTAGGCTTACCGGCCTTTGTGATTGAGCTGCAAAGCCCCACGGCCGACGAGTTTACGCGTAACCGCGCAGCCATGTGGGCCATGGCCAAAATCTAGCCCGAATTTGTTATAAGCGTAAGCAATTTTCTTAGTACTTAGTCAATGGTATAATAAAGTTACAATTAAGCAAGGTTTGTGTTGTTTTGAGCAGAATAGCGTCTTCCGAATTAAGATATTGGGGCAGTCGCATAATGTCCCCACTGGCTGTTGGATTGGCTATCGCCGCTTATGCATCTACAAAGGCCGACTCCGCCATTCCGCGTGTTCAGAGTGCCCCTTACGAATGTCCGGATGATTACTTGAACAAGGATCGTTCGCCGATTCAAAAGACACCAATTTTTGATGAGCAAAATGTTGGCATACCGCCTTATGATCAGGCAAATTTGGTAGTTGTTCACGATGATCGGGCTTATGATCTGGAGGGCAAGTCCATAAAAGTGGATAGTACGTGCGTTGGCACATCGTTCGAACAGTTTCAAATAGGTAATAGCAGCTATGGAGATGCGGCGGGAGTAACGGTAGAATTCTCGATGCCGGATGACCCCGCGGGCAACGTCCTTAATCCTCACAATCCAGCTGAAAACGAAATACTAAAGGTTACACAAGCAGAAGTCGGCTCGTATTCAATGCCAGATAAAACGGAGAAACCCGTGGATAATTACATGATACGTGAAGATGGAACATCAGTAAGCTGGAGCCTGTCGACTCCGCTTAGTCATGGTCAACAGGAAGTCTATAGGGTATATTATACGTCTAAAAAATCAGTAGTTGACCAAGACTATAATGTGTCGGTATCCAGTGCTACACCTGAAATAAACCCTGCGGACAATGGTGTACATTTTCAAAAGGATATATACCCGGCCCAACTAAATCCAGCTGATAGGGCTGACCAACCCCGGTTCAGCAATGGCCGTATACGCCGTGTCCGCGCCTTGGGTGAGCATTGCATCATCAGGCCAATAAGGATTTCTGCTCCCAAGTCTGCCACATCAGATTCACAGGGGCTGATGAGAGGGCGTGTGATTGCGGATGTGTACTATAGTAAAAAACGTGATTTATCACATGCAACACATAAACGAATAAAAGTTCCTTTTGCCGCAATTACGCCCAAGAAGTCACTAGATGTTCCTGTAAAAATATGCGACACGCCTGGGCAGAAATATGTTGATGCTAGAGTGGGTGTTACGGCGTCTAATACTCACAATAATCAGCCATTTCTGAAAGGAGCACATCTGGTTCGAGCTAGAAAAGTGCATGGCCAGTTACACAGAGTGATAGCCTGGACTTTCAATGACAAACTGCGATACCCGAATAGTCGTTAGCATACGACCCTGAAGTATAGATTGAGCTCATAGTTGTGCTTATGCTATATTTAGGGAATGATTATAAGGGCGGGTGCTTTAGGATTTGCTCGGCGGAAAAAACTCGTATCCCTAACGGTTTTAATAGCTCTGGTGGCTATAGGCTTTATAATTTGGTACTTTGTAATACATAAAAAATCTGAACCGGTAATAACAAGCAATGGCGCAACCTCGTCACAAGTGGAGAATGCGCTCGCTGCTGATAAGAGTAAGTCACTAGCAGTTAAGAACTACGACCAATACATTGGCATCCAGAGGAGTTTAGCAACACAGTACTTGGCGAATGGCGATACTCATAATGCCGAAAGAATCCTGAATGATATTGTTAAGAACGTGCCGGAAGATAAGATCCCAGTTGATGTGTACATGGATTTTTGGAATGTGGCAAAAACAAAAAACGATTCAGTCGCTCGTAAAAAGTACGCCCAAAAAGTGGTATCCATGCTAAAAGCTGAAATACCACCTAACCAAAAATTAATCGATAGCTGGAACCAAGAACTATGACTTCAAGTGAATGTATAAATTCTGCATTTACTAGAAAATTACTAATAATTCTTAGCTCTATTATTTTTGGTAGCATTTTTTGGCTAATAAGCGCGAAACCGGTAGCTGCTATATCCAATCAATCTCCCGACGCCGGTAGTAGCACGGTTAACGGCAATAGTGCTACACCTTGGCATGCAGTTGGTACAGGGGCGTTTGATGGTGCCACCTCCTATGTAAAAGTTTATGTATCTGGCAACCAAGGCGCCACGGTTACTATTAAACAAAACTGCAATATAGATGTTGGAAGCCCAGGAGTTCAATTCGCATTGGACGCACTTGATGCGAACGAATCCTATGGATTAAATGCTGCACCGGTAGGATATTTGGCGCCTTCAGGAACTTGTGCCGATCGCACAATTGGCATACCTGCGACCGATGGAAATGGCAATCCGCCAGCTGGCGGATTGCATTCAGTAATACCTGGGCATGAACCCTACAGGGTATTTTATTTAGAGGCTACCATATCACCGGGACCGGGTGATAACGAAAGATCATACCGAGTCGCTGTTAGTGGGCCTGCCTGCAGTAATGGGGGAAATTGCGTAGGAATAAGCAGGGTGGTGAAGGGCTCTGGTAGGGCTGCTGTGTTTGGCATATATCAGCGTGATGCACCAGGCTTAGGTGGGCAAATGTGGAACTTTAATCAACCATTTGCTCCGCGCTGCAAAGATGCTAATGGGGCATACGGGTTTGGTGTGTATGATGCCGACTACGATCAATACCCCCCACAAAACCTAAACCTAGTAATGGCAAGAGCTACACGAGGTACCGGGAACTGGAATGGATTTATGTCGTGGCCTGGTGCGCAACTGGGTGGCGACCATGTTTACAACACGCTATCTTTTAACGCAGACAACGCCTTTATCTATCGCATGCAGTGGTCTGGTATTAACTGGCATAACACACTTCAAATTAATGTGCCGTTTGATGAGCTTGATGCCAAAGTTTCGACTGCAGAATGCAACCCGCCTAATTCTGACGTAGTCTGTAATGCGGCTAATGCAAGCATTAACCCCGTAATCGTAAATCAAAACTCTCAATTTACTGTAAATATAATAAACAATTCATCCTCAGCACTGGATAATAGTTATTCACTGCGTCAGACTTACTATTCCAACATCAATCCCACTCACCAGACATTAACACGTAGCCTGGCCAGTGGACCTGGTTTATTAGGGCCGGGTAAAAACGGCAATTTTTCGTTCGGAATAAGTCGAGCGGCACCTGGGACATTTACATTTGAATTTCAGATGCAGCAAAACGGCAATTTGCTTGGAACTTTTAACCCTAGATGCCAAATAGTGCTACAGGTTAACCCAGATACTCCGCCGACCCGTCCAAGCTGCTATATACATACGACTTCTATTCCACCTGCTGCTGCCAATGTAAATAACGCAACAGTACCTTATGGAGGTGGTATAACACTTTACCCGCAAATAGGTAACTCTACTGGTAGAGACTGGGGGTCTAACTACTACGTAGATGAGGTCAATGCGGGAGGGGCATCGTTAAGGACTTTGTGGCCAACGGGTACTGTTAACGCAACGAATGATCCTAATAACGCACCCTATTCTGCACAGAATCCGGTTAGCTATAATAATCTAACCACAACAACCACCTTCTACTATGAAGTCTGGATTCATAATGGCGCAGTAAACGGCCCAGTGCCATTTCCAAATCCGCCAGCTAATTTTCAGGGCAACAGACTTTTGTGTCAGTTTACAGTTTATGTAACTCCTGATAATCCGGTTGGTAACTGGATACCTGGTAACCCGAATTGTCGTGATATGGCTGGCCAGGCTTGGTGGTCATCGGGGCGTCCTGCAAATGTTCGTTTGAGAATGACACTGACGGCGGGTGGTCAGACTTACGTGAAAGAATGGGACCACAACCCAAACCAGGTAATGTATGGCCAATGGCCAGCGGGGTTCAACTGGAGACCATTTGTAGATTGGCCCGGATCCGGGCTTCCGGCGCACCTGGATAAGTACACAGTATATGTTGAAGGACAAAATACGGCTGGTGAGTGGGTATCTGTAGCCGGTTCGGCGTCTTTTGGCAACTGTTTGTCAGCTTCGTGTTCGGCTGGCGCTGGTATCAGTTCTCCTGAACCCGGCGAGCCGGTTTCAGGTGGAGCCATACAGATAACCTACACAAATAACACGGGGTACCCGCTGTACGGCTATGGTTTTCATGTTGATTGGTCTGGTGGTATTTCGGTAAGTCCAGGTACCCGTGACTACTCCGGCGTAGTTAACCCCCCGACAACCACGATGGGTCCCGGGTCAACGGTTATAACGGCTAATTCCGAAGGTACTATTACTGGCGTTGCTACTTATAATGGGACGCAGCAGCCCGGGATTACATCATGTCAATCCGTAGTCAGACCAGAAACTCGACCGTATTTGAAGGTCTTTGGCGGAGATGTGAGCACCGGCGGTTGGTTTAACAGCAACGGTACCAATAGCTGTTCCGCTGATCCGAGCAGACAAGAAAACCCTAAGGGCGGTATCCGCACCTTTGCCTCAGGATACGTTGCGGGGAGTCATGCATATCGGGCTGGGTCATCATCTGAGTTTGCGGCTTATGCCCTGGGTGTTATAGAAAATAGTAATGCCAGTAAGTACGGCTTTTATTCGCGCAGTCTTCAGCCATTGGCTCCTCCACCTGTTACGACTATGGACTCACTTGATTTTGCCAACCCCACACCCACTACTGACGGTATTCTAGGCTTTAGTACTGGGAGCAAAGATACGGCTAATGATAGCTGTATCAAAGATTATTATTCCAATGTTATTGGCACAGCTCCCAATATGTTTGGCGATGTTAACGCCAAGCCGAATGCCGGCCCAGGTAACGCTAAAATATTTAATCATGGGCAGAACAGCTTCAGTATAAGCGGTCCTGCCTGGACCCTTGCTAAGGGTGAGAGAATAACCATTTATGCCCAAGGAGATGTGTACATCAATACCAACATTAGCTACGTCAACAGCGTACTTGATCCGTCGTATTTCACTTTAATCGTAAAGGGCAACATATATATTGCCAGCGGTGTTACGAAGCTAGAAGGACTATATATAGCCCAACCCACTACTATGACCAACGACGGCAATATTTGGACTTGCGCTGTGGCTAACGGAGGTATATTTAAGCCGCCAACGTCCGCTGAAACATCGGCTAACTGTAAGGAGAAGTTAATTATCAATGGAGCTGTAATAGCCAAGCACGTTACCTTCAACAGAGTTGGCGGCAAGGGCGATTTACGCAACAACAGCCTTTACTGGACTACGTCATCGGATCCCGAGACATCTAGCATAGACGGCACCAACAAAGCCGTAGAAGAGATTAACTATATACCGGAGATGGTAGCGGGCAGTCCGTATCTTAATCCCATTGACAGCAGTTCGCGGCTAGACTATATCACGGTTTTGCCGCCGCTATTTTAAAGGGTAAATAAAGTCCTACGCCCCAATAATTTTATGTTCCCAAAACCGCCCTTTTTATCCATAAACAATCAAACTGTTTCGCACCGTAACTTCAGTTACGCTTTGTCACAGTTTGTCGCTTATGAACAAAAATCATCACTTCTGGGGACATACAATTATCAAGGTGTAGAACTATTGGCTAAAACCTAAGCGCTTATGTATAATTGGGTACAACTATGAGCATTCTGAGTGGGGTATCTGAGTTTTTTGGTCTGGATATAGGTACCTCTCTGTTGCGAGCTGTTCAACTCAGCGGCTACGGGCCGGTAAAAGCTCTTAACAAGTACGGTTCGGTTGGAATCTCCGGCAATATATCGGTCAGTGACGCCAAAGCCGACCAGCTAAAGTTGGCTGACGCGATTAGAAGCTTGGTAAAAGACGCGGGCATAACCACCAAGAATGTGGCAGTCGGCATTCCATCTAACCGGGTATTCACGACAGTTGTTGATATGGAGCGGCTATCTCCTGCCGAGCTGGCAAAGACCATAAAATACCAGGCGGATTCTATCATCCCTACGCCATTGGCCGAGTCTAAAATCGACTGGGCTCCGCTAGGCGACTCCCCGAAGGACCCGTCCAAGGTGGAAGTGTTGCTGTCTAGCGTGAATAACGCCTATATAGAATCGCGGCTCGATATGTTAGAAGGCGCCGGTTTTAATGTGGTGGCTTTTGAGCCTGATACATTCGCGCTGGTAAGATCTTTAATCGCTACCGATGTGGCTGCGCCCCAGATGGTGTTGGATATCGGCACGGTATCGACCGATTTAGTGATAGCCGTAAAGGGAGCTCCGCGCTTGACACGGTCCATTCCGGTAGGCGCCGATACCATCCTAAAAGCTGCCGTCCACGGCTTAAACATAGACCCGGCCCAAGCCGCCCAGTTTTTGTACAAGTTTGGCCTAAGCAAAGCCAAGCTGGAAGGGCAAGTGTACAACGCGATTATCAGCACGATTGATAATCTGACTTCCGAAATTGAAAAATCAATCAAATTTTTCCAGACGCGCTATCCCAACATCATCATAGATCGGATTATTGTAACCGGCGGCGCCTCGACATTGCCGGAGTTTCCGCTACATATCGCCAACAAGTTTGGCATTAACGTTGAAATTGGCAACTCGTGGCGCAACATCACTTTTCCGTCCGGTAAACAGGATGAACTTCTAAGCGTGTCCAATCACTTTGCCGTGGCTGCGGGATTAGCGGAGAGGAGCACATGAAAACTATCATTTCATTGACCATTGGCCATTCACCCTTCACCATACTTTATCCATTATCAGTTCACGGTAAAAGAAAAACGGAAAACGCAGGGAAAATGGAAAAAGGGAAATTGTTAAGTGCGGCTTCGGAAGGAGGCGCGCAGTGAGCACAGTTCAATTTAACCTGCTGCCAGACGTCAAGCTGGAGTTTTACAAATCTCAAAAAAGCAAAAGGCTGGTATTCAACGCGGCTTTACTTGTAACGGGCGCCGCTATCGCTATAATGGTCATAAGCTTTTCGGTGGCCAATATAGTCCAAAAAAAGGCTTTATCTGACGCCGACAAAGACATCAAGAAATATAGCGACCAGCTTAAAGCGACCCCCGATTTAGAAAAAATATTGACTGTCCAAAACCAGCTTAACGCTTTGCCGGCTTTGCACAAGCAAAAGCACGTTATATCCAGGTTGTTTGACTATTTACCGCTAATTACGCCGGACAAAGTCAACATCGGTAAGCTGACGTTGGATGACCAAGCCAACACAATGGTGATAACCGGTACTTCCGACAAAATCGAGAACGTCAATAAGTTTGCCGACACTCTAAAGTTTACTTCCTACACCGTGAGCGGCTCGACTGACAAAAAACAGGCCTTCAAGTCAGTTGTACTTGATGCTATCGGCCGGGATGAAACTACCGTAAGCTATACCATTAACGTGGAGTTTGACCCGACTTTGTTCGAATCGGGACAGACCATCGTGCTTGTGGTACCGCAAGAGTTAACTACCCGCTCGGTCACGGAATCACCGGGGGCGGTTTTTAATGGCCAGACCGGCCAACCAACCACCAAGACACAAGGAGGTCAGTAAATGGCTGTTAACTCATCAGTAAAACACCTTCAGATAGACAAGGCTAAATCCACAATGCTGGCGGTTGTATCGGTAGCGGCGGTCGTCACCATTTTTTCCTTGTTCGTGACAAAATCCATGCTAACAAAAGCCAACTACCAGCGCCGGGTAATAAATGAAAAGCACAAGGTGGTCAGCCAGCTCAAAGATAACATCCAGGCCACGGCCCCACTCATAACCCAATATAAGATTTTCGCTGAGCAGAACCCCAATATTTTGGGAGGCAGTACCACAGGCGCGGGCAATCTGGATGGTGATGATGCCCGGATTACGCTTGACGCTTTGCCAAGCAAGTATGACGCCCCGGCGCTGGCCAGCAGCGTTGAGAAACTACTCCTAGAACGAAAAGTGATTATCCAGTCTATTGACGTTAAGGATGACCCAACCAGCAACCCGGATGAGGCCCAGGCCGTACCGACCACTACTCCGGTAAGTTTTTCTTTCGGAATCGGTTCGGATTTTAAAACGACCCAACAACTTATCCAGGACTTCGAGCGGTCTATCCGGCCATTTGACGTGACTACTTTGGAGCTTAGCGGCACGGACACTAGCTTAGTCGCTAAGGTGGGCGTGACCACCTATTACCAGCCTACCAAAAGCCTTAGTTTGACGGTGACCAAGGAGGTTAAGTAAATCATGAAGAGAAAAGACCTGATGCTTATAGTCGGGGTAATTATCGTATCCTGTATTTTTTCATTGGTTTTATCTAATGTGGCCCTGGGACCCTATAAAAAACAGGTCATAAAAGTACCGGTGGTCCAAAAAATAAGCTCCAGCTTTCCCAGTCCCCAGACCGACAGTGAGTATAAGTCGTTCTTTAACGATAAGGCCATAAACCCAACGCAGCTAATTAAGATTGGTGATAAATCAAACACCGCGCCATTTAACGAAAGCCAGTAGGCGTTAGGGTAGGCTGCCACCATGAGTGTTTTATTAGCCACAAGCCAACGCCAAGTCGAGGAAGAGTTGGTTAAAGACAAACTTATTACCGATGATGATTTGGCTTTGTATAAATCCAAAGCCGCCAAGTCTGGCCAACCCCTCTTTAGTTTGCTCATAAAAGAAGGCCGCGTTAGTGATGAGGATTTTACCCGAGTTACCGCCCACGTGAACGGAATTCCTTATGTAAACCTTAGCAAAGCTACCATCGGCCCCAAAGTATTGGAGCTTTTGCCGCAAGAAACGGCTGAGTATTACATGGCTGTTCCGCTAGGTTCTATGGACGACAAGCTGGTCGTAGCTATGCTGGACGCCGAAAACGTCCAAGCGGTGGACTTTTTAAGTAAAAAAATTGAACAGCCGCTTAAAGCATATGCTGCCAGTGAGTCCGGTATCAGGCGAATATTGAAGCAGTACGAGAAAAACATCGGCCGGGGCGTGGCGACCATGCTGGCTAAGACCGAGGAGGAAGAAGACGCTGAATCCGGGGCACTGGCCCAAGAGGGCAAAAAGGTCCAGGTCATCGTGCAGGACTCGCCTATCAGCAAGGCCTTGTCGGCAATCATAGATTTTGCCGCCAAAAACCGGGCCAGCGACATCCACATCGAACCGCTAGAAAAAGAACTAAAGATTCGCTGCCGGGTAGACGGCGTCTTGCGGGAAATAATGAAACTGCCAAAAAGCACCGAGGCGCCACTGGTCAGCCGCATAAAGATTCTAGCTAATCTAAAAATAGATGAGCATCGTATTCCGCAGGACGGCCAGTTTACCATAAGCGCCGATGGCCGGCCGATTGACCTGCGTATAGCCGTCAGCCCGGTTGTTTGGGGCGAACAGATAGTTATCCGTCTGCTGGACAAGACCGGCACCAGCCTGGGACTCGAAGATATGGGCTATACCGGCAGATCGCTAAGGTTGATACGCAAAGGCTTGCAATTGCCTTACGGGATGATTCTGACCTCCGGGCCGACCGGTTCCGGTCAGTCAACGTCTATGTACGCCATGATTTCCGAGATAAAAAGCGAAACCACCAACATTGTGACGTTGGAAGACCCGGTTGAATACAAGATAGAAGGGGTCAACCAGATTCAGGTCAACGCCGAGGTTGGGCTGACTTTTGCCACTGGCCTACGCTCAATCTTGCGCCAGGATCCCGACGTGGTTATGGTCGGGGAAATCCGTGATAAAGAAACCGCCAACCTGGCGGTTCAGGCATCCCTGACCGGACACTTGGTGTTCGCGACCCTTCACACTAACAGCGCCGCCGGTATCCTGCCCAGGTTGCTGGATATGGGTATTGAGCCGTTTTTGATAGCCAGCACGGTCCACACCGTTATCGGCCAGCGTTTGGTACGCCGGGTCGTGCCAGACGGTGAAACGTATCATTCCAATAAGGTCGAGACCGAGGCTATCCATAACACTCTTGGTACGTTACTGCCAAAAACCAAGGCCGATATCCCCAAAGTAGCTGCCGATCTTGGCTATCAGAGCTTGCCACTGGCTGGCCAAAACGCTTATACTTTGGTCAAGGGCCTGGAGTCAGCTGAAAATCCGACCGGATATCAGGGACGTATGGGACTTTACGAAGTGTTTGAAGTTACCGAAGCCATCCAAGACTTGATTATCAAACACGCCACTAGCTCAACTATCCAAAGGATGGCCCAAACCCAGGGAATGGTGAGCATGCGACAAGACGGGTACCTTAAGGCGTTGGCCGGCCAGACCACTTTAATGGAAGTAAACCGGGTCGCGGCGGCCGATGGTTAAAACAGTAGGTAACAGGGGAAAATAGTGCAACAACCACCTCCAAAAATCGAAATTCTGCTAGAAGAAGTAGTTAAGCGCAAAGCTTCGGACCTTCACCTTCAGGTGGGTCTGCCGCCAATGCTTAGAATTGACGGGGCGCTGGAGCGGCTCGCCGGCATACAGGCGCTTAACGAAGATATGGTGGAAAGCCTGGTATTCACTATTTTGGATGACGACCAAAAACAGATACTGTTACGCGACAAGGAGTTTGATTTTAGCTTCGCTTTTGGGGATTTAGGCCGTTTTAGGGTTAACGCTTTTCACGAGCGGGGCAACCTGGCGGCGGCTATGCGATTGATACCCAACGAAGTACGCTCTATCGAACAGCTAGGGATGCCTCCGGTACTGAATAAATTCGCCGAATATCCACGCGGACTAGTCTTGGTAACCGGCCCGACCGGCTCGGGTAAGTCGACCACTTTGGCAGCCTTGGTCAATAAGATTAACACCGAGCGAGCCCTGCACGTCATAACTGTAGAAGATCCGATTGAGTACACCCACGCTTCCAAACGTTCGGTTATCGTGCAGCGTGAAGTCAATTATGATACCTATAGTTTTTCGGCGGCTTTGCGCTCAGCCTTGCGTGAGGATCCCGACGTTGTACTTAT
>JACRBB010000010.1 GCA_016234585.1 Candidatus Saccharimonadota bacterium | reverse complement strand
TGAACAATGCGAATGTCCCAATTTCCAGGGATGATTGGGACATTCGCACCCATTCTTTGCTTAATAAAATCTAGTCCATATTTTAGTTGATGCCCACTATTGCAAGAGACGGCTACTAATAAAAGTATAATCATTAAGCTCTTTCTTCTTTTCATATTTATTCCTTCGTATTCATTATGATTAATGTCAACAATCAATAGGTTGACTTATGCTCTTTTAAATTTTGGTTTCTATTTTGGGATAGCAATTGAAGAGCAGGTATATGAAATGCAATTTTCTGACCATCTCCAACTCTGGCTAAAGTTTCCTCCCCAATGAACACCCCGTCCTCTTGGTTTATCGTCGATTATCCCGCTTCCCCCGAGCCCATCCCCATTTCTAACAAGGCGCGTTGCCGACTCCCATCCACTTACATTAATAACAGTAAAGTCCAATTTATAGCCTCCTCCTGAATAAGGTTCTGCAGTAATACTATCTACCATATAACCTCCCAGGAAGAGGCGAGCAGCATTGAAGTTAAGCACAGCACTCTTCAGTGCTTGTTTATTATTCATACCTACCCATAGCATGTTTCTATCATCTGGTGCCCATTGTTCACTTGTGTAAATACCTTGGCTGGCATAATCTAATGCTTTATTTCTCAGAAGCTGGATTTCATCCTGTTGCCTGAGATAGTTTGTAGTGTAATCCCCTCCTGAGAAATTCATTGATGATGGACCAGCCTCATAAAACCACATTTTTGTCAAATCTCCCCATGTAGCTG
This sequence comes from Candidatus Saccharimonadota bacterium, assembly GCA_016234585.1. Taxonomy (GTDB): domain Bacteria; phylum Patescibacteriota; class Saccharimonadia; order Saccharimonadales; family UBA10212; genus 21-14-0-10-47-8-A. The sequence goes on along the minus strand of JACRBB010000010.1, from coordinate 3,665 downwards.
ATTGAGGATCTGTGTTTATATCATTCGAGGCCAATTTGCTGGTTTGATCTGCGATTGCATTAGCTACATCAACAATAATTGGGTTTTTCTCTGCTATAGCCGCCACGTCTTCATATGCCGGTCTAAGAACGTTAGTAGCATAGTCAATAATTGCATAAAACATTTCATTTAAGAGATCGTCTGGTGACGGGAAATGTCCAGTGGGATCATTGAAATTGATAGGGTTATTATGTACGTACCCAAATCGATTCCACGCCTGCGGATTGGACGGATCAGGTATCAACGTATCCGGCTGAACAAACCGATTAAGATAAGGACTGTAGAACCGCGCGTGATAGTCCATCAATCCCATATCCCCCAAATTCCTTTGACCGGTATACCCATAATCGGTTTGAGAGATAGTTCCTATATTCGTCCGCTCGGAGCCGAAGGGGAGATAGCGCTGTTGCGATATTAAGGCGCCGCTGGCATCGGTCACTGCCACCACCGAGCCGAGATGGTCGGTCAGGAAGTATTGTAATCCTGTGCCGTCATCCATGGCAATCATCTGCCCGGCGAAGGAGTAATACTTTATGGTTGTATTGTCACTGCGCACTTCATACGTGCCGCCGAAGTAATAGGCGCTCAGGCTGGCAGCGCCGGGTTGACCATCCACATAGGGCGTGGTCAACGTCGCCGTGCGGACTCCGTCCCCGTCATAGGCAAAGTCCCATTGGGTCTGATAATTTCCCGGTGTAGCGCAGTCTCCACTCGCGAGTTTGGCGATGCTGGCGATACGATTCTCCGTGTTGTAGGTCTGGAGGTAGGTCACACCTTTTTCGGTGCGACAGGTCATATTGCCGTTGGCGTCGTAGGTGTAACTGGCTGCGGGCAATTGGTTTTCAGTGACGGAAGCCACGGCATGTGGATGGGCAGAATCTTGCGTGAATCCGCGGATGGTCCAGCCGGGCTGCTGCGTGGGGATGGGAGTAGGGGTGGACACAGAGTATGATGCAACATCTACATATGAACGACCGTTGCCATTGTTGTAATACCAGGTACGTTCGGTTGTGCTCAAAATCCGCTTGTAGAATACAACTTGATCGATCAGCCCATCGAAAAATTGAATTTCAGACGCCCTTTCAGCACCAAGACGGAAGTGAGATGATGTATCAGATGGAATCCCTGTGGTTGCGTTCGAATTGATAGCGCCATTGTTCACCTGAATGTTTACGGTATTCGCAACAGAATCATGCCAGGCAACAACATAATACCAGGTGTTGGTTGATAGAACTCCAAAAGATGTTGCATTTACAGTCCCTATCATGTTGCCGCTGCCATCATACAACCTGAAAGCTGCAAGGTTGGTTGGATCATCAACCATTAACTTCCACTCAGTCACAAGAGAGTCTTCGACTTTACTGGCTATAACCATGTCGATCCCGGACGTAGTCAGGCTTTCAAGTTTAATCCACGCAGAGATCATAAAATCAATATCGCCGGTTGATAGCGAGGGGTTATCTGTAATTTCAAGAAATTCACTATTTCCGGATTCAAAATCCCCGGCGTTACCAACCTTGCCTGTAAGGGACCCTACAGTATTATTGTCAGCCAAATGATTGATACCATGACTGTCAGAACGATATCCACTTGCATCGTCCAACGACCAATATGCCATAAGATTGTTTGTCATGGGCTGGGGAACGGCAGTAACCGTGGGTGTGGGTGAGAAGGTAGCCGTAGGAGTAGCACCTGTATAGATTTGCTTGAGATACCCCGGCGTGAAATTGCCCGAGAAGGAGGTGTAGTAATACACGGCGATACGACCCAGCCCGCCGTTGACGCCACCGCCACCCGAGGCTGCGACGGTGTTCAATGTAACCGTCTCCCCCTCGATGAGAATGCTGCCACCAGAACCAGCCCCAGATAACCTGCCTCGAGGCGCAGCAATACTATCCTCACCATTCGATTGAATGCTACCGCTAAAGTTAATGGTGCGGCCGGAGATCATAATCATCCCGCCGCCAGCCCCGCCGGGTCTGCCAGGGTTGGCTGGCCCACCCTCGCTTGAATTCCCGCCCCCCGAACCGTAATAGATCTTTTGCAGGGATGCTTCACCATATAGCGCCCCAGCTGCACCTCCCCAGGTACCGTAACCGCCCGATCCCGACCCATATGTAGCGTAGCTGGCGCCACCGCCATATCCACTGTCGGTGTTCTCTCCATTGCCGCCAGCGCCATAGCCGCTGGAGCCACCAAATCCCAATTTGTTGGCTGTGATGATGCCCAAACCGCTCAAGGTATTGGAAGCACGAAAGACGATCATGCCATTTTTGACGCCGTTAAATGTATCTGTGGTGAGCGTCCCGTCTATGGTGACATTCCTATAATTCGGCACGCGGATCAGCATCACGCGGTTGGCATTGGGACCAATATTCGAATCGTCGCTTGCGCCGGTGCCGTAATACAACACCTTGGGCGTCGTAAAGTAAACGGTATCGCCAACCACCCCGCCCACGCGTAAATATTCATAGTTTCCCTTGTTGACGCTGTTCGTTCCGTCTGCATAAAGATGGAGCAGCATAACCTCATCACCCGCCTTGAGACAATTCACATGAGGCGTGCTGGAAAGTTTTACAGAGCTTTCCGTCAGCGCAGAAACTGCGTAACTGACCGCATCGCCGCCATCCGGGCAGGAGCGGGTCCCGCTATTTTGAGAGGAAATGTTGAACGTGCCGCCAACGATAAGGTCGCCGTCCGCGCCGTTGCCCCAATCGGGCGCAGTTGTTAGATTAATCGGCGTGGGCATGGGCGTTGGGGTTGCGGCTTGACCCAGCAGCGCCGTATAAGGACTTGGATTAAAGGTAGTTGCTGTCAGACTATTCTGGTAATACACGGCAACGCGCCCTACACCCCCGACACCCCCGGGGGCGCCGCCGCCTAAAGCGGTAACGGTGTTCAATGTAACCGTTTGGCCCTCGATCCGAAGGCTGCCGCCGGAACCTGCACCACTGTAGTTAACCGAGGATGGGAGTCCGTCGCCGCCATTGGATGTGAGGCTGCCTGAATAACTGATGGTCTGACCGATCACCATAACTATCCCACCACCGCTGCCTCCGCCAGCGCCTGGATTACATTCACCGTCCCCACACCCATGTTCGCGGGCAGAGCCACCCCCCGAACCCAAGAATAATCTTTGCAGAGTTAGTTCGCCATAAGTGCCCCCACCTGCACCGCCCATCCAGGGTGTAGTACCTCCTGTCGCGTGTCCAGCTCCACCGCCACTTCCAGAAGCAGATTCGCCGTTGTAGACGCCATTCTGCCCGGCGCCATAGCCAGCTCCACCGCCGAATCCGAGTGCATTGGCAGAGATTACACCGCTGCCGTTTAAGAGGTTGGAGACACGGAACATGACCACGCCATATTTCGATCCATTGAAAGTGCTTGCAGTCAGCGTTCCATTCACAGTCACGTTGCTGTAATTCGGCACGCGCATCAGCATCACGCGGAATTGATCGCTGCCCACGCCAATGTTCGCATCGCTGCGCCAGCCGTTCCCGTACCAGTATTTTTTGGGCGCGGCAAAATTCACCGAACTTCCATTGACGGATTCCACCCTTAGGAATTCGTACATGCCCGAATTGTAGTTCGTGGCGCTTGAGTCGGTTAATTGAATCAACAAAATT
>JACRBB010000009.1 GCA_016234585.1 Candidatus Saccharimonadota bacterium | reverse complement strand
TGATAGACGATATAATAAACATCCGCGGTAAGGGTGGAGCTGTTGCAGGTTTGAGGGCACCAATTAAATTTGGCATGATTACAGCTGTGGCGTTTGTTGCTGGCCTATTCTTTTATTACAAATTGGGCTACAACACAGTGCAATTACCATATTTTGGTGATGTAGCACTTAGCTGGGCGATCATCCCGCTTTTTGTCTTTGTTGTCGTGGGCACCGGTAATGCCGTTAATATAACAGACGGCGTGGACGGTTTAGCCGGCGGATTACTGGTATCGGCTTATGGCGCCTTTGGTGTAATTGCAGCCTTGCAAGGCAATTTTGGTATTGCAACGTTTTGCATGACAGTGGTTGGGGCACTGCTTGCTTATTTGTGGTTCAATATTCCGCCGGCCAGGTTTGTGATGGGTGATGTGGGTTCCTTTGCCTTGGGGACCAGCTTGGGCGTAGTGGCCATGTTAACTGACACACTGCTTCTACTGCCTCTAATATGTGTAATTTTTGTTGCCGAAGCAGGCTCGGTGATAATTCAGATATTTTCTAAAAAAGTTTTTCATCGCAGAGTTTTTATTTCATCACCACTGCACCACCACTTAGAAGCTACCGGGTGGCCCAAAACCAAAGTAACAATGCGTTTTTGGGTAATTGGCCAAGTGGTCGCGGCCCTAGGCGTAGTTTTAGCACTAATTGGTGGCTACGTATAGTTAGCAGGCGCGCGCGTCTGATACAATAAACAGATGATATAACTCCCTCAAAACCCCGAATGTACTAAACTATATAAACACAGAGAGGGTTTGAGATGAACGATAAAGATATATACGAACTGATTGTTGCCGAACACAATCGCCAAAGCAATACTTTACAGATGATTCCAAGTGAGAATCATGCTTCCGCCGATGTGTTTGCTGCGCTGGGCAGCATTTTGACCGACAAGTACTCCGAGGGCTACCCCGGCCAACGCTACTATGGTGGCTGCGAGGTAGTTGATAAAGTTGAGAACCTAGCTAGGGATAGGGCAAAAGCCCTTTTTGGCGTTGACCATGCCAATGTTCAATCCTATTCTGGTTCTCCGGCAAACGCCGAAATTTATATGGCTCTATTAGATCCTGGTGATACCATCATGGGTCTGGCCCTAACTTTCGGTGGCCATCTAACTCATGGTCACAAGGTTAGCGCATCAGGTATTTTTTATAACTCGGTTCAGTATCAGACGGGTAAGGACGGTTACTTGGATTATGACGCCATTGAGCAAATGGCAAAAAAAGAAAAGCCAAAGATGCTGGTGGTCGGAGCTACGGCGTATCCAAGAGTATTTGACTGGCAGCGGCTGAGAGAGATCGCCGATAACGTTGGCGCTTGGATGTTGGCAGACGTATCACATATAGCTGGCTTGATTGTAGCTGGCGAGCATCCCTCGCCTGCCGGTATTGCCGACGTTATTATGACTACCACCCATAAAACACTAAGAGGCCCTCGCGGGGCTATGATTTTATGTAACGGCAACCCTTCTACACCGTTAAAAAAAGTAGAACGTACTAAAAAAAACCTTCCTACTTTGATTGACCGCGCCGTTTTTCCCGGTATGCAGGGCGGACCGCATAACCATCAAACGGCAGCAATCGCGGTGGCTTTACATGAAGCGGCTCAGCCGGACTTTAAAGCGTATGCTCGCCAAGTTGTAAAAAACGCTAAAAAACTCGCGGCGGAGCTAAAATCCCGCGGCTTTAACTTAGTTACCGGTGGGACAGACAACCACTTATTGCTTGTGGATCTCAATAATATTGGCGTTTCGGGCAAAGAGGCCGAGGACGCGCTTAGTAATGTTGGCATTACGGTCAACAAAAATACTGTGCCGTTTGATCCCAGGGGACCATTTGATCCAAGCGGTATCCGCCTGGGTACGCCGGCTATCACAACGCGCGGTCTTAAAGAGAACCATATGGTTCAAGTCGCCGAATGGATGGAGCAAGCCGTCAAGAACAAGGCAGACAGTAAAAAGCTTGACCTGTTAAGTAAAGAGGTTAAAAAGTTAGCTTTACAATTCCCCCTGCCAAGCGATAAATAGGGTTAGGGCAGTAGTTCGGGTTCTTGTTCTAAAGTTATGCCAAACATTTCCCGGACTTTATCAACGATTTTTTGCTTGAAACTCAATAGGTCGGCCGTGGTTTTGGCGTGTTCGTTAACTAGCACTAAAGCTTGAGTTGGCCAGGTTGATATGCCGGTTTCGTCATCGTGCACGCCTTTAAAACCGGCTTGTTCTACCAGCCAACCAGCCGCTAGTTTTATTTTTCCATCTTTTGCTGGCCAGCCCTTAATCTCTGGGTATTTTTGTTTCAGGCTGTCAAATTGACTTTGTTCTACGAACGGATTGGTAAAAAATGACCCGTTATTGGCGATTTCGGCCGGGTCGGGGAGCTTACTGCTTCTGATGTTTATAACGGCGTTACGAATTACTTTGGAGTTAAATTCACTGATTTTATGTTCGTTAAGGTAATTTTTAAGCGAATCGTAAAATGGCGGTCCGGGTGATTTTTTACTTAGCTTTAAAGTTATGTTGGTAATAATAAATCTTCCTTTGTCAGCTTGTTTGAAGCGGCTGGTACGGTAATCGAATCCGCACTGGCTGGCAATGATAGAACCAAAAGCGTTTGTTTCATCGTCATATACGCCTACCTCTGTCAGAATATTGGATAGCTCGGCCCCGTAGGCCCCAATATTTTGGACCGGCGCGGCGCCCGCGGTACCAGGGATCAGTGATAAAAATTCTATACCGCTCAAACCTTTTTCGACCGTCCAGCCGACTGCGTCATCCCATATCTCTCCACTTGCGATATGCACGGTTGCGCCGGCTTCATCCTCGCTTAATATCTGCTTACCAAGAATCTTGTTAACGATAATAAGCCCATTAAAGCCTTCGTCGCGCCAAACTATGTTGCTGCCCGAGCCAATGACCATAAAAGGGACGTTTTGGTGTTTGGCCCACTCAACTAAGTTGGGAATATCGTTTTCTTCGTAAGCCTCAGCCAACCAGCGAGCCTGTCCGCCCAAGCGCATGGTGCTATAGCTTTTTAAACTGACATTTTCTTTGATATCCACTACCATCCATTATAAACCGTAACGGCAGCTCTTGCGATTGGTTCGTAAACACCAGTACAATATATAGATATGGATAATCAAAACTCAACTAGTCCTTTCCGCCCGCTGGGCAAAAAACTAAAAGCTTTGCGAGACAGCGCTAACGAGACCTTAGCCGAAGCTTCTGGAGCCGTAGAAATCGATGTCCGCCAACTGGCCAGTTACGAACTGGGCCAAGCCCGTCCTAGCGAGGATGTCCTGTTGCTTCTAATAAGTCATTTTGGCGCTTTAGATGATGACGCTGTGCGGGTTTGGGAGCTTGCAGGATACGGCGCTAGTAAGTTACCAGTTGTTCATATGGTTAGCAATGAATCGCCGATGCAACAGGTTTCGTCCAGCATGGATTCGCGCATTCTATTTACCGATGTGGTTGACGTCGTGGTCAGCAATTATGGTGTGGTGATGAACTTCATGCAAAGCGCCGGTCCAACAAACAAACCAGCCATAGTCGCGAAAGTAGGCATGAGTAGAGAACACGCCAAGAGCATCTTGCGAATTTTACAGATAACATTGGCTCAAACCGAGCATAACGCCCAAAATACACTCAAAAAACTGGCGGCGCCGGACAACTCCTCACCTGACGATAGAGCTATAAACTGATATAATTACCCTGTTAGCTTCTTTGCGCCCGTAGCTCAGCTGGATAGAGCGTGTGGCTTCGAACCACAAGGCCGGGGGTTCAAGTCCCTCCGGGCGTACCATTCTTTGATAGACTCAGGATTTAGTTATTTTAAAAAGTCCGGAATTGTTCCGGACTTTTTAAAATAGGAGAGTCAATCTCTTATTTTTTAAGAGCGGGGACGGCTTTGATTTTAAGAGCAATGTTCTTTTTAGTCTTATTGAAACTCTTCAGGAAGTTCTTTCTAATTTTTTTGGTGCGAGCCATGACCTGTTTTCGGAAGATTACACCTAGAACAGCCAGGATAGCGACTAGAACTCCAAGGCCGGCAAAAACTTTAGGCCACGCACTGTCCTTCTTTACGGGAGCGGCTTTAACAACAGGAGCTGGTGTTTTTTGCTCGGCTTTAACAACAGGAGCTGGTGTTGGAGCTGGTGGAGCGACTGTAACAGGTGCAGCAGCTACTGGCGCAGCAAAGACGTAACTGCCGCCGGCTGTGCCACCGTTCCAGACGTTTGTGCCTTGGCCGTCGCTGGCGGTAATCTGTGAGCTAGGCAAGAAGCTGACTGCTCCCGCGCCAGCTGCCAAAACCTTGAAGTTAACGGTTCCAACAACCTGGCTGCCTGTTTTAGCTGAAATGGTAGCGCAGGCTAGGCTGGCGCCGCCTGACGGTGCGGTAACTTCAAATGCCCCGCCACAACTTTTACTCAAAGGCTGTAACTTGGATGAGTCGTAACCTAGGTCTGCTTGTACGCCGTTTACGGCAGTGCCGCCGCTATTTTCAATAACCGATACTGAAAACGTACGGCCAACAGTTCGGCTTCCGCCAGCAGACAGCGCCAAAGACGCTGAACCGGCGGCGCTTACTGCCTGAGGCAATGCCATAAGGCTGGTTGCCATTAGTGTTGCTAAAATAAATGATTTAATCTTGTTCATAGTTATGCTTCCTATCTGTTCTATCCCCAGTTTGCCAATAGAATCGACAAATCGTTAATGTTAATAATCGGATTACTATCAAGGTTGCCGGCTACGCCAGACTTACCCCAGTTACTTAACAAAATACTCAAATCGGTTATGTCTACACGGCCGCTGCCATTCAGGTCACCCTTCTTCCCAGAAGGTGTAGTTGTGCCACCACCTAGGCCACCAGTTACAGGAGTAGTGGTTGGTGTAGTGGTGCCGTCTTCGGCAAACATCTGAACATTGTCCAGGTAAGCCTTGGTACCGGAGTTAGCAGTTACCACTGCTTGTAAACGAACTTTTGTCACATTGGCTGATGTTGGTTTGTATTCATAGTTCAGGTTTTCCACCCAGGCGCCCGTTGGGTTACCGGCGTTACCAACTTCAGATTTCTTGTACTGAGTTTGTAAAAATGTGCCGGCTGCGTTGTACTCATCAACGTAGAAAGCTATCTCGTGACCAGCTGCGACTGACATATTAGTTACGTTTAGGTAGTTTTTTATTACATAAGTCTTTGTACTGTCTACGGCGACCTGTGGAGAGAATAGTTCGATGTTTTTGGTAGTACCGTTTAGCTCAACTGAGTTTGTAGCGCTTGGGTAACTTCCCAAATTGCCAGTGTTTTGTTTGATATTAGCTGGATCGTCGGTACTCCAAACGGTTGTGTCAGTAATATTGCTGCTAAGCGCTGTATCAAAAGACGAGTTGGGCAACATATTGGTTGCGCCTGTAGCTAACCCGCTATTAACGTTTACAACAGATATGCCGAGGCTCTTTACGTATGCTGCAATTTGGTCTAAGTCAGCTGTGTTGTACTGGTAGTCGTCAGGGTTTGTACTTGCAGTTGGTTTGATATCGTGAAAGGTAAGAACTAACCATTGGTTATTGGCCTTGGTTTGATCTATCATAGACTTTACTTGGGCTACTGTTACGCCGGCCTGTACCTGGTAGTCATAAATTAGATAATCATTGTATGGAAAAGTATTGCCGTGATCTATAGTGCCATTAGCGTCTTGGTCTATTGAGTCGGCAAAACCTCGGTGAGAGGCATAAGTCTTAGCGATTTGCGCAAGAACCGGTGGTGTCCAGTCTCCATACGGTGTTGCAAAGTCTGTTGCGGTGATTCCGTTGTTGCCAAGAGTTAACTTGCTGGTGGTAAGTTCGCTGTCAACCTGGGCGGGAGTTAAAACGTTTGGCTGAAAATCAGGATCGCTACTAGCAAGCAGGGGATGTGTAACTGTGTGAGCAGCAATTTCCCAACCATAAGTATTCTTGAGTTGGAGTACCTGGGGCCAGGTCATATAGCTAGCTGTTGGCTCGGCTCCGCAGCTTCCACTGGAGCCTACACAACCCGTTGGTACATAGTCCACACCAGTAAATCCGTATTTTGCCAGGGTGGGGGCAGCGTCTGTCAAGGCGCTTGAAAGAGCATCGTCAAAGGTGAAGGAAACCCGGGCGGCTGGAGTAGTTGCGGCAGCGGCGTGGGGCATGTTAGTTACTAAAATACTGAACGCTATCGCGGCGGCCGCAAAGCCATAACCACTTCTTTTAATCAGCGAATATGTTCTGTTACTAAGTGATAAATTTTGAATACTCATTTAAAAAATGGCCGAGTGTTTTATATACCGGCAGTCGTTTTTTTACTGCCAATTACCCTAAACCACGCTCCTCTTGCCAAACAATATCTCACATAGTTGCACAAAATGCAAGCTTGTTCTACAAGCTTATGCTTAAACTTCTTGGAGGTTAATACTCATCACCTACGCGGGTATATAATGGTTATGTAAGGGAGGGGGATAACTATGGCAACAATAAAACAGCGTGAGGCCGCCAGGCAAAATATCAAAAAAGCCCAGGCTAAGTGGCAAAGCATGACCTCACGCCAGCACTCACTAGCTCAACCGGAGGGTCGCCGGCGCGCCAAACCTGGTACTTCTGGTAGCGGTGATTATTATCATATAATCGTACGTCCCAAAGAAGAATTCGTTTCGTTTCGCAACCAAGACGTCGGTAAACCGGGGGGATTGCAGCGGCTTAGCGGCAGACGCAGCAGTGGCTCGTGGAGCACCCAGGCTTGGCTTATAAGTAAAGAGCTTGCTCACGTGGAAGGCGGTAAGTTGGTAGCCGACTCAAAGGATGCTAAAGAGTTGCTAAAGACTCTCGGCAGCGAACCCATACATCAAAAAGGTGATGTTTTCACCGCTAAAGACCGTCGGAACGTCCCTGAGCGGGAAAAGCCAACACCAGCCCAAAAACGCGCGTGGCAGGCTAACATCAAAAAAGCCCAATCAGCCCGCCGTCGATAATTTATTCCGGAGCTTTGGACATTACTGAGCAGAATCTTAAAAAGCTAAGTTTCGATTGATTCTATGGTTTTAATCAAATCTTGGGGTTTACTGACTACGGCGGAAGGCTTGAATGACCTTAATATTTTTGGGTTGTTGTAGCCCCACCCAACGGCGATGCATTTAACGCCCGCCTTTTTAGCGGCCTCGACATCTCTTGTCTCATCTCCAATGTAAATACAGTCTGAGGCTTTTAAATTTTCGCTCTTTCGCAGACTGCCCAGGCTCCTGGCTTTACCCTGCAAACCGATACTGGCGTATATCTTAGTAATACGGCCGCTTAATTTATAGCTGTCTAGGAATTTTTCGATATTCGACTTGCTGTTGGTGCTTAAGACATACAGGGTGTGGTTTTTAGATAGCTCTACAAGAACTTCCGGCATACTTTCAAAGGCTTTGACTCTATCCATCCGCTTGGTAATTTCGCGTTTACCCCTTATGAGTAGGCGTGGAATCTGCCATTTTTTGATCTTTAATTTCTGAATGACTTCCTTTAAAGAAGAATTTCTAAAATCATTTATCTTTTTAGCGGATAAATGCTGCTTACGCCCAACCGCTGCCTCGAATGACTCAACAAAAACTTCAAAGCTGTCGGCAATCGTCCCGTCAAAATCAAAAATTATAACCTTGGCTTGGTTTGCCGGTTTAGCCTTATTCATGAGTTAAGAATAACAAAATAAAAAGACCTCAAAAAAGTCTTTTTACGTGGAGGGCCAGGAGGCCCGCCTGTCTGTCAGACAGGACGGACAGGGACATCGACCTACCTTCGGCAGGCCCGAAATTTCATCTTTGAAAACAAGTTTTCAAGAGAAAGTTTCCTTGCAACCCGCCACCGGCGGGTCTCACCTCTCCACCCTCTGGGTGTCTCGGGTTCGAGTCTCGCTATCCAATAAAAAGACCCCACAAAATATGAGGTCATTTTATTGGAGGGCCAGGAGGGACTCGAACCCTCGACATTCTGCTTAAGAGGCAGACGCTCTAACCAGCTGAGCTACTGGCCCGTTATTAACAAGGCAAACTTTAGCAAACTTACCCCTGTTTTGGCAAGTTATGGGGTACAATAGCAAAGATATGAAACTACTCAATGGTTCCGAGCTGGCAAGCTACATCAAGCAGCGTCACGCCAGCCAGGTTAGAGCGTTGCGTCACGCCAGGGCTTATCCCAAGCTGGCTATTGTTCAGGTTAAAGACGACCCCGTCATAAATACCTACGTCAACCTTAAGCAAAGGTACGGCAAAGACGTTTTGATTGACGTGGATGTCCACAAACCAACTCAGGCCGAGGTTCCTGAACTTTTAAAGTCGCTCAACCAAGACAAAAACGTTCACGGAATAATCGTTCAACTTCCTCTGAATAACCCTGCTGAGACAGATAAAATAGTAAACCTGGTCGTTCCCAAAAAAGACGTTGATGCCTTGGGTGAGGAGTCTAAGTTCGAGCCGGCTACGCCAATGGCCATACTCTGGCTCCTAAGTGGTTACAATATCGATTTAAGAGGTAAAAAGGTGTTGCTAATAGGGCGGGGCAAGCTGGTAGGAGCCCCACTTGAAAAAATACTAGAAAACTCTGGAGTAGATGTTTCTGTGGCCGATAAAAAAACTGCCGATTTGAGCAGCTTAACAGAGAATGCCGATGTAATAATCGCCGCTGCTAACCAACCAGGAATCTTAACGGCGGATATGATAAAACAAGACGCCGTAGTAGTGGATGCCGGCGTAGCCAGCGAAGATGGTAAAACTTTGGGTAATGTCTCACCTGACGTCTACCAAAGGGAAGACCTGACCATTACCCCGGCCAAAGGCGGGGTTGGCCCGTTAACGGTCTGCGCCCTATTCGAAAACGTAATCCGCGCCGCAGGGGGACTATATGAAAAATCGTAAAATTGGCGTATTCGACTCGGGGGTCGGTGGCTTATCCGTTGTCCAGGCTATCCAAAAGGCTTTGCCCGAAAGCGAAGTTATCTATAAAGACGATAAGCAGCACGTGCCATATGGCGATCGGGATGTTGAGGAAATTCACGGCTTTGTCCTGCCGATTCTAAAGAGTTTAGTTGATGAGGGTTGCGAAGTGATTGTTGTAGCTTGTAACACCGTCACAACCAACTTGATTGAGCCGCTGCGCAAGGAAATAAGTGTTCCGTTGGTAGGAATGGAACCGATGGTCAAACCGGCAGCCGCCGCCACTAAAACAGGGGTAATTGCGGTTTGCGCTACTCCAAAAACATTGTCCAGCCGGCGGTATCGCTGGCTCAAAGATGAGTATGCCCAGGGCGTTAAAGTGTTAGAACCAGATTGTAGCGACTGGTCGTATATGATTGAAAGCAATCAACTAGATCGCGAAAAAGTCGCGAATATTGTAAATAGCGTCTGCAGCCAGGGGGCTGACCAGATTGTATTAGGCTGCACCCATTACCATTGGATAGAACAAATAATTAAAGAGTTGGCGGCTGGTCGCGCCACGGTAATTCAGCCCGAACAACCGGTTATTGAACAGCTCAAACGAGTGCTTGCACAGCTGCCTTGAACTGATTACCGCGGTCTTTATAGTCACGGAATAAGCCAAAACTGGCGCTGCCGGTAGACAGCAGCACGATATCCCCGGGTTGAGCGGCTTTTCTGGCAGCAGCAACAATTTCCGGCATGGTGGTTAGGCCGGTGATGATATTGATAAAATTGCGACTTTTTAGCAATTTCTCAATTTTTGGTCCGGTTTCACCGATGGTAATTACATGGCGGACATTGTTTTTTACTACTACATCAACCAGATCGTCAAAGGCTATACCTTTATCCGAGCCGCCTAGTATCAGTATCTTTGGTTCGCTGAATGCTTTTATAGCAACTATAGCAGTTTCTGGCGTCGTTCCGAATGAGTCATCGTAGTATTTTACCCCGTCTAAGCTGCGTACAAGCTCTAGGCGGTGTTCTAAACCACTAAAGCTAGATAATACTGTTTGTGCTTTGTCAATGCTTCCCACAGCCTCATAAACGGCCGTGAGGGCCGCGCATATGTTCTGTAGGCTATGCTCCCCCAGGAGTTTTACTTCGTTTTTATTTATTACCTCTGTTTCGTTTTCTCCGACAACTATCATGCCATCTTGGCGCACATAGGCTCCCGGCTTTTTGTAGTAAGGAATCTTAGTGCCGGCCGAGAATCCGGCAATTTTTACGGAATATTCGTTCTCGGGGAAGTAAATAGCAATATCGTCGGCGGTCTGGTATCGGAACAGATTAGCCTTGGCCTGGGTATATTCGTCCATGTCTTTGTGCCAGTCCAGGTGCTCTGGCACTACCATTAAACACACTGCGATATGCGGGCTATAATTAAAATTGTGCAACTGGAAGTTAGATAGCTCCAATACAACCCAATCTTCGGACTCCACCTCTTTTACAAAATCCAGTACGCTGTTACCGATGTTACCACCCAGGTAAACCTTCTTGCCGCTGGCTTCCAGCATCTTATAAATGAGGGTAGCAGTAGTGCCTTTGCCCTTGGTTCCGGTTACCCCGATGATATTTTTAGACTTACAGTTTTCAAAAAATATGTTTTGTACAGTGGTTGTCTTACTCCAAAAGCTGTTATCAGAGCCAAATTTCTTCAGTAAGTTCTTGTACGAAGAAGGTGAGTAGATAATCTTATCGTAGGTTTCTATACCATCCAGATAGCTCAAGTCAGTCACATTACCAGGCATGCCTACCGGCCGTTCGCTACTTAGAAATTGCAGTTTAACGGAGGTGGATTCGGCGGGGAAGTCATCCCTTGGGTGTTCGTTGACTATCAGGTAGTTGTGGTTTGGACCAAAAAAGTTAAAGGCGCTCTGGCCTTCTACGCCCCAACCAACAATCGCAATCTTCATATGACTATTCTACCTGAATAACCGGCATATTTACGCACTCGGTAGTAACCAGTAAAAGCTTACGCCAGCTTCTGCTTTACAAGCTCGGCCACTTGCCGCGGTGTCATCTCTGCTTTAACTATGAAGGCGCTAACATCCAACCTTTTTAAACTCTCAGGCGCTTCTTGCTCACCAACATTTGTCAGGATAATTACTTTTATGGGTTTACCCCAGTCGGTTTTACGCAAAGCGGTCAGCATTTCGTCGCCGTTCATTTCGGGCATCATTAGGTCTAGAAGAACCAAGTCGGGTTTCATCTGCTCGCAAAGCGCCAAGCCCAACTTTCCGTTTTCGGCGATTTCTACTTTGTAGCCCTCCGCCTCGAACTTCATGCGGTACATCTGGGCTATCGCTAAGTCGTCCTCGACAATCGCAATCTTGGTCATTTGCCTTTAATACTACACCTAAGAAAAATATCAGTCCAGAGAGGGTAAACTATTTCCTGAATCCAGGCGAACAACACCCGATTACTCAACAGAGATAATTGTATATTTTTTTAAGTACTTAACCGGATGGTATGTGAGTTTTAGCTGCCGTATGCTAGGTGTTCCGAAATCTTGCTCCCAATTAATATAAGTTTGCCCTCTTCTAAGCAAATCCTTTGACGCCTCCATGGTTGCAAAGGCATCTAGATTTTCATACTGCGGCAATATCTTGTGAGAGTGCCATGTGGCCCATTTATTATCCGCTGTTTCATAGATTGTAAAACCTGCAGGTTTGTCGTCTAAATATATTATTAAACCGATAATCCCCAAGACCTGAGCGTTTTCAATCATGCGGGTTGTTGCTACACGCCGTTGGTGTGTGTCTTTGCCTTGTTTATTTTTGGCCTTCGCCCAATCATCAAAGACATTGAGGATCAAATCTTTTGTCCTATGATCCTCGAAATCGATTGGCCTGACGATGTAGCGGTTTTGGAAATTTCTGATAAAACGGTTCACTTTCTTTCTTTTGCCCTTAAAATCGGGTCCGGTCAGATTAGCGTGTTGTTCGAGATCGTATATGTAATCAAAACTATCTTTATCTGCTAGGAGGTTAAATCTTCTTTTTTCAAGAGCCTTAACCACGACTTCGGGCACCAGATTGAGAGCTTTGGTGTTAGCCAGTAACTGCTCAATCGATTCGTCGATTTTTTTATCGCCTAGCATGGAAGTTATTGGTCCTCCTGAGAGGTAGTCCGGCAACCTTATAACAAGATTTCCATTTAGATCCGATACCGAGGTGTAGTCATCAGTATCCCAACAGTACAGGCTCGAGAAGTTGAAGTCCGAGTATGGTTCAAAGTGAGACGTTACAGCCTCGACGTCATCTTTTAGATCGAGAGTAAGTTTTGAGAAAGCAGGGAATTTGGCAATCATCACTTGGGCGATTTTATCTTTTTTGTGTAGCGGTCGAGGGTGTCGGTGACGATAGAAAGGACCTGCTGCGGGGTGTAGTGAGCTTTTACAAGATAACGTTTGACGTCTAATAGCCGGAGCTCCATTGGAACTCCTTCTTGGCTGATATTGGTTAAAATAATGACCAAAATCTTTCCACCCCAATCCTTTTCTCGTAATCGTTTGAGCATCTCCACGCCATCCATGATTGGCATCCGGAGGTCAAGCAGGATAAGTTCAGGTCTAAACTGTTCTACAAGCCGTAAACCTTCTTCTCCATCTGAGGCTACTTGCACATCAAAACCAGATTTCTTTAATTTCAGCTCATACATCTCTCTTATGGGCTGATCATCTTCAATAACTGCAATCTTGGCCATTGTTTTTATACTTGAATTATTGCTTGATATAGTATATAATTTATTTCAACTTTACACATGTAAAGTACCTTGTCAGATCGGATGCCCCGGAACCAGCCAAATATTTGGTAAGTTTAACGGGCGTCCGTTTTTTAATAATAAACTATGTCTAATTACGACCCAACACTAAACCAACCAGAATCTGCAGAAACCAATGCCTGCAATGAATCTATTGATGCTGCTGTGGCACCGGTGCCAGTTTCTGCACCTGAGACAACGATAGCCGAAGAGCATTTTCGTAGCGATGAGAGCATTTGGCAGAGGCTAAGAAGGCACCAGCTAAAAATTGCGCTTGGTAGCTACGCGGTCAGCCTAGCTATAGGTCTTACTACAAGTGCTGGCCACATAGAAGATAAGGCTTTGGAGGCTGGCTCATGGGCCGGCGGTGTTTATCTTGCTAGTGAGATTGCCTGGTTTGGTGGTATAGCATTGGCTACATCCGGAGCCGGTTCAGCGGTAGGCAATCCTTTTAAGCTAAAAAAAAGATGGGACAAAATCAAAGAAGAGGCCAGTGATAATAGGAGAATCAGATCCGGGTTGGTAATTAGTGGCATAGGCGGGCTCGGAATAGAGGCAGCGATAGTTGCCGGGGCGGTAGCGGCGGATATGCCAACTGCAACCTGGGCTGTTCTTGGCCCCGATGTTTCCTTGGGAGTGGGTACCACGATATGGATGAGAAAAATCTGGTTGGACCGCATGAAAGCCAATAGGCTTAAGCGGGCTGGATTGGAATCTACTCAACCGGATGATTCTGAGACAGACACCAAGCACCACATTAGTGTAAGGGGGGCCAGCCCGGAAGACGCCGAGCGTTTGGCCGAGATAGGAAAGTCGAGGTATAGGCTGACTAGTACTGACGGTGAGGAGTCGGATGAAGAAGCTGCGGAGATGTTTAGGAGGCGGCTGGAAAATACCACGTCGCAGTGGGCGTTTGTCTGCGAGGTCGATGGCAAAATTGAAGGCTCAGGGATAGCCTTCAGGACAAATAAGCCATGGGAGGAGTTTGTTTCTTGGGAAGAATCCACCGCCGATGGCACACTAGACGGGCGGGTTGATCCTGAAGGGAAATACGTTTACGTTGCCAACCTCACCGTAAATCCTAAGGCTGTAAAGTTGGGTGGAGAATCTATGTTGACGGCTAGGATGATTGCTGAATGTATCAAACAGGGTGTTGAATATGGATATTTCGTTAGTCGTATGCCAATTTTTTCTGCCTGGATAAAAAGACAAGTTAGGTTGGGCGCAATTGATAAAAACAACATGACAACTGAGCATATGGATGGACTTGCCAAACAGTATATCGGACTAACCAAGCTGGTAGATGGCAGAGAGGTCCGGGAGGATTATGAACTAAGAATGTATGAAGAAGCTGGTTTTGAAATGGGGCCGCTTGTACGAGATGCTTTTGAAGACCCACAGTCCTTAAATTATGGTGTATTGTTTAAGGCACCAATACCACCGCATAATAAAAAACTTAAACGCATTAAACCCGTAAGATATATAATGGCTTCAGGTCTAAAAATTGCATCTAAAAATCCAAAGCTTTTAGAAAGAGTCTTGTAGCTTGTTAAAGCTTACCTTAGTGGAGCATAAAAATTGAGTACTATCCAGCCACACGAATCCGTGCCTAGAAAGAGCCGCTATAACATTGAGTTTGCCCATATTTATACCGATGAAATTGTAAACGGTAATCATTTTGAAAGTACAAATATAGTGCTAGAAGTGACTACCATCTCAGAGCTCCGATTCACCACAGCGGTTTTAATAGATGACTACAATGCCTCTAGTCTAGGATTTAATACGACAGACTTCTTAAAAAAGCTGGAGAGCCACGGGGTGAAGCCTGACTTCTATGTTTATGAGAGTGATTTAATACCTTTGGCAAATGAGTTTTTAAGCTATATAGAGAAGCCCAAAGTTTTCCGTATGCATAAGTCGTACATCGAGCGTAAGGGTAAATATCCCTGTTCTCTTCTAACGGCAGTTTGGTATCTTATTCGTCTTGGATATATGGACGGTAGCAAGGTAGTCAGGATTAATAATCCGCTACTATCAGCGAACGATATATATTCCGAACGCCTCATTAATATTTTGCCGGGTGCTTTCAAACACATCGAGACAGACACTCACAAACTTATTGGACACTCAAAGTTCCATGGAGCTAGATACAAAATTCAACCAATTCTCTTTGACGAAAAAGCACCTGTAAGGCAGGGTTTTGTGCCGGATAGAGTGAGTGTCTATTCTGACTAAACTGCTAAAATAAGCTTATGCTTCTGGTTCTAACTACGCTTTTAGTTGTGGCTGCAAGCGCCACCCTTGGCATACTTGTATTTGCAAGAAACTACCGATCGCCATACAACTTGTCTTTTGCCCTATTCGCCGGTGCTCTTAGCTTATGGATTCCGGCAAACTTTTTCGGCTCGTTTCATAACCCCGAGCCAAGCACCGCATTCCTATTTTATGCAGACTTTGCACTTGCTCCCTTTTTAACGCTATTTTTTATGCATTTCGGGTTTCAGAGTCTTAGACAATATTACCCAAGATTCTCAAAAATAAGAAGTCGTTTCGTGCTATATACAACCCTCTTATTGGCGCTAGCACTGTCAGTTGCAGCCATCGCCAAACTCGTATCTACGCCGGTGTACAGCGCTGGTACGGTTAATTCCCATGAGGAAGTACTTTATAACCTCTATACAGCAGTTGAAATAATTTTTGTTTTAGCTGGTCTCGCGTCGATTATTATCGCTGCTACCCGCTCCTCGAAACTATATAAACAGCAGGTCAGGACCATTCTTGCGGGTGTCATCATCGGAACAACGACGATTATCCTATCAAATGTTGTTCTCCCAAACCTAGTTAAAGGAGGAAACCAGGGAGCATCTATAGCCCAGGATTCATCCTACTTTGGCGCGCTGATAATGCAGCTGTCTTTCAGTTATCTAATTGTTCGTCAGCGCCTCTTTGATGTAAGGGCTGTGTTAGCAAGAACTTTGGGGTATGTTTTTGTGCTTGGAACTCTTGGCACAGCTTCTGCCTTGGCTTTACTGACTGTAACTTCTACATTTTTTTCAGATGTGCAAATAGAAACTAGTATAAAAGTTGTCTATTTAGTTACGGCTCTTATACTCGCGATCATCTACCAACCAATTAAAAAAAGGTTTGATAAACTTACAAACCGACTCTTCTACAGGGATGCATATGACTCACAGGCGTTACTGAACGAGCTTAATAGGTCACTGGTTACCACAATTGACTTAGAGGAGCTCCTAGACAAAAGTGCGGAAATTATCGGTAATACTTTAAAGGTAGCATACTGTACGTTTGCAATAAGGGGTTCCCAGGATCCGTCTTTAAGGCTTGTTGGTGGTACCCAGAAGCAATTTAATCATGACGCTATTGGGCATGCAGTTTCGGTCGTATCTCATCATGCAGATAAAATAGTGGTCTTAGACGAGCTAGAATCCAGCAAACACCATCTTAGGGAGCTAATGCAGACTGCAAATATATCCGTCCTGGTTAGGCTACAGGGTACTAGTAAGGGCCACACTCAACATCCAGGCTATATACTTTTAGGACAAAAACGAAGCGGCAGTTTGTATTCTGAACAGGATATAACAGTTCTAGAAATTATTGCCGATGAGCTAGTAATTGCAATTCAGAACGCCCTGCGGTTTGAAGAAATACAACAGTTTAATATCACCTTAGAGCAGAAAATCGATGCGGCTACTAAGGAGTTGAGGCGTACTAACGCTAAATTGAAGGCATTGGATGAGGCCAAGGACGAGTTTATTAGTATGGCCAGCCATCAGCTTAGGACGCCTCTGACGGCCGTTAAGGGCTACCTGAGCATGGTTTTGGATGGTGATACCGGACCGGTGAAGAAGAACCAGAAGGAGTTGACCCAAAATGCTTTTGATGGCGCCCAACGGATGGTTTACCTGATTGCCGATCTGTTGAATGTCTCGCGGATGCAGACCGGTAAATTTGTCATAGAGAACCAACCATCCCACCTGCCAGAGGTGGTAGAAGCTGAAATCGCCCAACTTAAAGAACAGATAGTCAACAGGGAAATAACAGTTACTTATGACAAACCAGAGCGCTTCCCAACCCTTAACCTAGATGAAACCAAGATACGCCAGGTAATTATGAACTTTTTAGACAATGCCCTTTACTACACCCCCAAAGGGGGCAAGGTGGATGTTGCACTACAGGCGACAGATGGCAGTGTAACTTATACGGTAACAGATAATGGTGTGGGTGTGCCCAAAGCCGTGCAGCACCATCTGTTTAGCAAGTTTTATAGGGCCGATAACGCCCGCAAAATGCGACCGGACGGCACCGGTTTGGGGTTATATATGGCCAAAAAAGTGATTGTCGCCCAAGGCGGAGCGATTATCTTTAAGAGCGAAGAAGGCAAGGGCAGTACCTTTGGCTTCAGTTTTCCCCGAAAAGGTCTGGAAACAAAGTCCGACAAATCTGTACCTGTTAAGGTTGAAAATAAAGATAAATAAAGTATAATATTTTTTGGTCCAGAGGTATGTTCTCCCTTCGGGTTGATCGAACTGCCAAGGACTCCTTAACAACAAGATTACCATTGAGAGCAGGTGTGGCCCTTGCAGAGTATATACCAAGGGTCGCCGTAGCCTGGCTCTCATAGCGTGAGATAGCAGGCGGATGTTTTAGTGTGAACCGCCAGTGACTGCTCGCGTCGTGCGGGATTACCGGTAGCCATGTCGCTGTTAGCTTAAGCGGCGTCCACCTGACGTGTGGTACTAGCTATTCGTGTAGTCCCGCTTGATTTGGAACAGGTTTAACCCTGTTCCAACGGATGTCCTGATGAGTGCGAGTATCCCCCGTGACCTTAAAGGGAGGTGAAAGTGCTCAGTAAGAAGCCGCTCTACTCATCAGGGCACTATAGTTAGCGCGAGTGCCGGAGGTGTGGCCGAGCATCTCCGGGCCCCCTTCGCTCGTTGCTAGCTGACCACCCTGCCCGCTTCCGGGGTGGTCGGGTCGGGAGTGATCCCGGGCCGGGCGGTCGCTCCCGCCAACGGTGGCCGGACGGACCTTTGTGGGCGGGCACCCCACTCTGGCCCGTCCGGTCGCCGCTAATTACCTGTAGCGCAGGTTTATCCTTGGATATATTTGCGCCTCCTAAGAAAGGCAAAGCATTGGTAATCTTGTTGTTCCTATCCCTGCTTCCACTCTTCGGAAGGAGGGCTTTTTACTTTTTATAACCTGTTAAAAATCTTAAGCGGATTTGACAAACCATTTGTTAACCCTTTAGGCTTAAAGTGTTGCGTACGAAACACTTGTACGCACGGTCCCGCAAACTACCGAAAGGAACTATGCGGGCGATATTACTTCTTCGTTCGTGGCGAGGGAGCACGTGTGCGCTTGTCGTGACGATAACAGTTACGATTCTCATAGCGCTTGCTTGCATCTCCGCCGGAGCTTCACAAGGTGGACCTCAATTAGCCGCTCACAACCTCTCTCTCGAGAGCTCGGTAAGTCACGTTCTGCATGACCAGGTGAAAGACCCACTGTACATTAAGTGGGTCAGCAACTGGCGACGTACCGGCAAGGTGGAGCGCCAATATCTCAACTTGGCTCAGCCCAACGCCGGTGCCTGGTCCGGCTTCACGCCCCGACAGCGTCTGAAAGTGGTGCGGCTCGCCCGACACGGCGCGCAACAAACCACCGATGTAAAGCTGTTGGCCAGACGGGCTGGTACCACTTCGAGGTTCTACTACTCCTTGAGCGATCTGGAGCAGAGAGCCATCAGGCTTGGTGCCGGCGTTGCTCCAAGCAACTGGGTCAACTCTGGTGACACCAGGGCAGTCGCCAGTTGCGAATCAGGCGGCGATCCCAGTCGTGTCGGGAGCGGCGGCGCTTTCAACGGCAAATTCCAGTTCACCATGGATACATGGGCTGGTT